>NZ_JACASJ010000066.1:0-28637 GCF_013391025.1 Enterobacter sp. SECR19-1250
TAATCAGCGAGTCAGCTTGGGAAGAAATGACCTGCTTATTCGCACCTTCCCTAAATATTTAGCGTGTGAATATTAACTGGAAATAATCGGACTGTGTGGGCGGGTTTTTAATGTTTTGTGCTACTAAATGAGTGGGTATTATCGATTTGTGCTGTTAACGGGCTGCGCACCAGCATTTAAACCGGCACGCAACCATCACGTCTGTGAACTAACTGACAAACTGGCGGAACAGTGCTTTGCCTTTTAACAGCCGCGTTCCGAGCCAGCCGCCGCAAAGTGAAAGCAGAAGCGCACCGCACACCGGCAGCGTCAGCCACAGGCGCCAGTCTGGCTCCCACGGGAAGTCGAAGACTTTCGACTGCAGCACTGCCAGCGCCGCCTCTGCGCCAATGGCGGCCACCAGGCCTGCCACCAGCCCCAGCAGGGCGAACTCGCTCCACAGCGTAGCTCTCAGCAGACGCTTGCCGGCTCCCAGCGTACGGTAGACCACCAGCTCCTGATGACGCTGACGCATGCCAACCTGCACCTGTGCCAGCAGCAACAGCACGCCGCAAATCGTCACCAGTACCACCATCACCTCCAGCGCGCGGCTGACCTGCTCCAGCACCTGACCGACCTGTTTCAGTATCGCGCCAATATCCAGCAGGCTGACCGTCGGGAATTCCCGGTTAAGCTGCGTCAACATGCCGTTGCCGTTTTCCCAGCGGAAGCTGGTGAGCCAGCTCTGCGGCTGTCCATCCAGCGCCCCGACAGGGAAGATAAAGAAGAAGTTTGGCCGCAGGCTTTCCCAGTCCACTTTGCGCAGGCTGGTCACTCTGGCGCTGAAATCCTGCGTGTCGCCGGTAAAGGTCACGCTATCTCCCAGCTTCACATTCAGACGCTTTGCCAGCCCCTCTTCCATCGACACTTCCCCGGCCTTTGGCGGCCAGCTTCCGGCGGTGATCGGGTTGTGATCCGGGCGCTTCTCCTGCCAGGTCAGGTTTAGCTCACGGTTGAGCGACTCATCTTTATTTCCCTCCGTCGACTGACCGTTGATCTGCGTCAGGCGCGCACGCACGATCGGATAGAACGACTCGGGAATAATGTGATGCTCAGAGAGAAAACCCTTCAGTGGCGTCACCTGTTCTGGAGCAATATTGATCAGAAAATAGTTCGGACTTTCCGGCGGAAGCTGCTGTTGCCAGCGATCCAGCAGATCGCCGCGCAGCACCAGCAAAAGCGCCAGCAGCATAAACGAGAGCGAAAACGCCGAAAGCTGGCTCAGCGTTGACCACGGCTGATGCAGCAGACGGTTCACCGCCAGCCGCACGGGAAGGGTGTTTATCGTCACCCTTTTCAGAACAGTGAGCAACATCCAGCCCAGCACGCCACACAGCAGCGCCAGAACCACCGCCCCAACCAGCACGGCCCACAGCAGGGTACTCCCGCCCATCAGCCAGGCAAGGAGCCCGATCACCACGGCTATCATCACCGGCAGGTAGTATTTAAGCGGCCAGACGCTGGCCACCACATCGCGGCGCAGCACGCGCAGCGGCTGGGTGGCGAGCAGGAGCCGGTACGGGCGCAACCCCACCAGCAATGAAATCACGGTCATCGCGCCAATCGCCCACAGCCACGGCCAGAGGCTTGCTGGCGGCAGCGCGGCAGGCAGTACCGGTTTCAGGAGCATCATCAGCAGCTTTTCAAACAGCAGACCTGTCGCCCCACCGGTGACGGCCGACAGCGCCAGCACCATCAGCCACTGGCCGACAATCAGCCTCCGCAATTGCGCCCTGCCCGCGCCAAGGGTTTTGAGGATCGCCACCAGATCGTAACGGCTGCGGCAGTAGTGTCCCATCGCCACGGCAACCGCCGCGACGGCCAGCAGCAGGGTTAACAGTGCCGAGAGCAGCAGGAACTGCTGAGAGCGTTCAAGAGACTTGCCGAGCGCGCCCTCATCCTGCTCAAGCCCGTACCAGCGGTGCTCCGGTTTTAACTGCGGCAGAAGCCATTTTTCATACGCCTCCAGCTGCGCAGGCGTGCCGCCAAACTTATAGCGCCAGGTGACACGGCTCCCCGGCTGGACGGCGTTGGTTTTCGCCACGTCTGCGGTGTTCATCAGCAAGCGTGGGGCGAGCTGGAACGGGTTGAAGCCGGAATCGGGTTCCTGAACCACCTCCCCGGCAATGGTCAGCGTCGCGTCCCCCACGTCGATGCTGTCACCTGTTTTCAGGTTCAGCAGCGCCATCAGTCGCGGTGCCAGCAGCACCGTACCGGGTTTCGGCTTGACGCCTGGCGGGCTGGTCTGCAGTTCACCGTACATCGGGTAGATATCATCCACGGCTTTGACGCTGGCCAGCTGCGGCGTGTCACCGGCAAAGGTCATGGTCTGGAAGCTTATCTGCTCCCCGACCTTGAGCCCCCGCTTGCGCGCTTCGTCGATCCAGCCCGGCGGGACGGCACGCGAGCTTTGCAGCGCCCTGTCGCCCGCCATAAATTCGCGGCTTTGCTGGCTAAGCCCTTTCTCCATGCGATCGCTGACGCTGCCCAGCGCCAGCACGCAGGCCACCGCCAGGCTTAACGCCAGCCAGACGATCAGCAGCGAAGGCGAGCGCCACTCGCGCCAGAACCAGCGGGCAATCATGCTTCCTCCTGCAATTCACCGTTGACCAGCCGCAGGCGGCGATCGCAGCGGGCGGCCAATTGCGGATCGTGCGTGACCAGAATCAGCGTGGTGCCATGTTCCCGGTTGAGCGAGAACAGCAGATCGGCAATTTTGTCTCCGGTTTTACGGTCCAGGTTCCCGGTGGGTTCATCGGCAAACAGCACCTCCGGGCGACCATTAAATGCGCGGGCCAGCGCCACGCGTTGCTGCTCTCCACCGGAAAGCTGCGCCGGAAGATGGTCAAGGCGTTTCCCCAGCCCCAGCTGTTCCAGCAATGCCTTCGCATGATCGCGGCTTTCACGGCTGCTTTCTCCGCGCAGCAGCGCGGGCAATTCAACATTTTCCAGCGCGTTCAGGGTGGGGATCAGCATGAAGGACTGAAACACAAAGCCGATGTGACGGGCACGTAGCGCGGCACGCGCCTCTTCATCAAGCTGATGCAGCGGCTGTCCGACCAGGTTAACCTCGCCGCTGCTGCCGTCGTCCAGTCCGGCCAGAATAGCCAGCAGCGTGGACTTACCGGAACCGGATTCGCCAATCAGCGCAATGGTTTCGGCAGGTTTGACAACGAGTTCAACTCCGGTAAGGATGGAAAGCTCGTGTTCCCCCTGACCGACGGACTTCTTAAGACGATGAACTTCAACAATGTTTTCCGCTGGCATTTGCCCTTCCTGTTTTTGATTCTGATGACTTTCCGCGCGGCGGCAGCGGACACGTTACTGGTTCTCGGCGACAGCCTCAGCGCAGGCTATCGTATGGCGGCCAGTGCGGCCTGGCCGGCTCTGCTCAACGAAAAATGGCAGAGCAAAACGTCTGTTATCAACGCCAGCATCAGCGGTGATACCTCGCAGCAGGGCTTGTCGCGTCTGCCAGCCTTGCTCAAACAGCATCAACCGCGATGGGTACTGGTGGAGCTGGGCGGTAACGACGGATTGCGTGGCTTCCAGCCTCAGCAAACAGAACAAACCCTGCGCACCATCCTGAAGGACATTAAAGCGGCGAACGCCCAGCCGCTGCTGATGCAAATTCGCCTGCCCGCCAACTACGGTCGTCGGTATAATGAAGCCTTTAGCGCGATCTACCCTAAGCTTGCCAACGAGTTTGATATTCCGCTGCTGCCATTTTTCATGGAAGAGGTCTATCTCAAACCCAACTGGATGCAGGATGACGGGATCCACCCCAATCGCGATGCACAGCCGTTTATTGCCGACTGGATGGCAACGCGGCTGGCTCCTTTAGTTAACCATGACTCCTGATTAAGCGGAGATCCTGACAGGTAAAGTTATGCAAAAATCGGTCTTAATTACAGGATGTTCCAGCGGAATTGGTCTTGAAAGCGCGCTCGAATTAAAGCGTCAGGGATTTCAGGTGCTGGCGGCCTGCCGTAAACCTGACGATGTGGAACGCCTCAACGGGATGGGGTTCACCAGCGTGTTGCTGGATCTGGACTCACCGGACAGCGTTGAACGCGCCGCCGATGAGGTGATCGCCCTTACCGGCAACCGTCTATACGGTCTGTTCAATAATGCCGGTTACGGTCTCTATGGCCCGCTGAATACGATCTCCCGCGAACAGCTTGAACAACAGTTTTCCAGCAACTTTTTCGGTGTGCATCAGCTCACCATGCGCCTGCTTCCGGCGATGCTGCCTCACGGTGAAGGGCGTATCGTGATGACCTCCTCGGTCATGGGGCTGATTTCTACCCCCGGCCGCGGCGCGTATGCCGCCAGCAAATATGCGCTGGAAGCATGGTCGGACGCCCTGCGCATGGAGTTGCGTCACAGCGGGATTAAGGTGAGCCTGATTGAACCCGGCCCCATCCGCACCCGTTTTACGGATAACGTCAACCAGACGCAGGCGGACAAACCGGTCGAAAACCCCGGCATCGCCGCACGTTTTACCCTTGGGCCGGAAGCGGTTGTCGCGAAAGTGCGCCATGCTTTTGAGAGCGATAACCCAAAAATGCGCTATCCGGTAACGCTGGTCACCCATGCCGTAGGCTGGTTAAAACGTCTGCTGCCGGGCCGGATGATGGACAAAATTTTACACGGTTGAGTTGAAGCGACGACGCTCACCCCCATGTAAATAACAAACCGATAAAAGAGAATGCCGCATGTCCGTACAGAATATCGTCAATATTACTGAAGCAAACCTGCAACAGGTCCTCGAACAGTCGATGGTTAAACCGGTACTGTTCTACTTCTGGTCTGAACGCAGCCAACACTGTCTGCAACTGACGCCGGTCCTCGAAAGCCTTGCCGCGCAATATAATGGCCAGTTCATTCTCGCCAAACTGGACTGTGATGCAGAACCCATGGTGGCCTCTCAGTTTGGCCTGCGCGCCATCCCCACGGTCTATCTTTTCCAGAATGGACAGCCTGTTGATGGCTTCCAGGGACCGCAGCCTGAAGAGGCGATCCGCGCCCTGCTGGATAAAGTGCTGCCGCGTGAGGAGGAGCTAAAAGCGCAGGAAGCCATGGCGCTGATGCAGGAAGGTAAATACGACGAAGCCCTGCCGCTGTTGAAAGACGCCTGGCAGCTCTCTAAGCAGAACAGCCAGATTGGCCTGCTGCTGGCTGAAACGCAGATTGCCCTGCACCGCTCAGAAGATGCTGAAGCCGTGCTAAAAACGATCCCGTTGCAGGATCAGGACACCCGCTATCAGGGCCTGGTGGCGCAAATTGATCTGCTGAAACAGGCGGCGGATACCCCGGAAATCCAGCAACTCCAGCAGCAGGTTGCCGATAACCCGGCCGACGCAGCGCTGGCAAGCCAGCTGGCACTCCAGTTGCATCAGGTGGGTCGAAACGAAGAGGCACTGGAACTGCTGTTCAGCCACCTGCAAAACGATCTGGCTGCCGCAGACGGTCAAGCGCGGAAAATGTTCCAGGAGATCCTGGCCGCGCTGGGTACCGGCGATGCGCTGGCCTCGAAGTACCGTCGTCAGCTGTACGCGCTGCTCTACTAAAAAAAATGCCCGGTGGCGCTCACGCTTACCGGGCCTACACAAACAGGCTTAATCCGCTTTTTTTAGCTGTGTGACCACCAGCTGGTGGCGCGCGTTGTAGAACTTCCTATACGTCAGATAACAGGCAATGATGGTCGACAGGCTCGCCGTGGAGAGCAGCATAAAGGTCACCATGATCTGATATTTGATCGCTTTCACCGGATCAATGCCAGCGAAGATCAGCCCTGACATCATCCCCGGCAGACTCACCAGCCCGACCGTTTTCGCCGAATCCACCGTAGGGATTAGCGACGCGCGGATACTCTCACGAATCAGCCGCGCCGACGCCACTTTTGGCGTGGCCCCCAGGCTTAACTTCTCCTGCAGCTTCTGTTGCTCACTGCTGAAGCGCTGGCCAAGGTTGTTGTAGCACAGCCCTACCGCCACCATGGCGTTCCCGGCGATCATCCCGGAGATGGGGATCACCTGCATCGGCGTAAACTCAATAGAGCCAGATAGCACCAGCACCGCCAGCGTCAGCGCGGTCCCGGTCGTAATGGCAATAAATGACGAGACAAACGCCTTATCGATATATTTGCTGCGCTTCTGCGCATTCCACGCTGCGTTGAAGCAGATAAACAGCACCATCAGCAGCGTCAGCACCGCGTGGTTGACGTTAAAGATGTACTTCAGCACATAGCCAACGATGATGAGCTGAATCACCGCGCGGCAGATGCTCCAGAGAATATCTTTCTCCAGCCCCAGCTTTTCCCGGTAGCTCACTAAAATCGCCACCAGTACCAGCACCATGGAAAACGCCAGCGATGCGTTGGTGATATTATGCTCACCCATGGTTTGCCTCCTGCCATTTCCCACCCTGCGGCTGCAGCGTGATGACATCATCCGCATGGGCAATTTCATTTGCGTCGTGCGTCACCCACAGCACGGCAATATTTTGTTCACTGGCGTAGCGATGGATGATGTCGTTCACGTTGCGCTTGTTGGCCTCATCCAGCGCGCTGGTGATCTCGTCCAGCAGCAGCACCTTCGGTAAAAACTGCAGGTTACGAATCAGCGAAACGCGCTGCTTTTCGCCCCCGGAGAGCTCATTAATGGATTTGGTCAATGTCTCCTGCGCCAGGCCAAAGCGGGCCAGGTCAGCGATAAATTTATTCGGCTCCGGCGTTAGCTGGCGAATCTGCCACGGGAAGATCAGGTTGTCATAGACCGTTTCGCCGAACAGTGAAGGGGTCTGTACACAATAAGAGACCTGCTGGCGATAGCGTTCCGGGGAGAGGGTCGCAATATCGTGGCCCTCAAACAGAACGGTTCCCTCCGTAGGACTTAGCAGTGAAGCCACAATTTTCAGTAACGTGCTTTTGCCGCAGCCTGACGGCCCGGTGATTAATTTAAACTCGCCCGGTGAAAGGCAAAATTCGACGTGCTGAAGGATCGTATTCCCCCCAACACGAAACCCGACATCCCTGAGATGTAATATGTTTTTTTGATCGTTCATTCCGCTTCCGTTAACCGATTCTGGTAAAAATCGTCTGTAGCATAATCCTTTGTCCCTTCCCAGCCTATTTTCAGAGGCGAATTTCAGCCCGATAGCCGATATACTGATGAACAATAAACATGCATTTTTACTCATCAACAGCATGCAAAACAGGAGGTTTTTATGCTTATCGTTGTTCCTGTCCTTATATTCGTTGCGCTGGTTATTGTGGGCGCCGGGGTCAAAATTGTCCCGCAGGGATATCAGTGGACCGTTGAACGCTTCGGCCGCTATACCAATACACTCCAGCCAGGTTTGAGCCTGATTGTTCCCTTCATGGACAGAATTGGTCGCAAGATCAACATGATGGAACAAGTGTTGGATATCCCCTCGCAGGAAGTTATTTCGAAGGATAACGCCAACGTCACCATCGATGCCGTCTGTTTTATTCAGGTTATTGATGCGCCCAAAGCCGCCTATGAGGTGAGTAACCTGGAGCTGGCGATTGTTAATCTGACGATGACCAACATCCGTACGGTACTCGGCTCTATGGAGCTGGACGAAATGCTCTCTCAGCGTGACAGCATCAACACCCGTCTGCTGCACATTGTTGATGAAGCGACAAACCCGTGGGGCATTAAAGTCACCCGCATTGAAATCCGGGACGTTCGCCCACCTGCGGAGCTTATCGCTTCGATGAACGCCCAGATGAAGGCAGAACGAACCAAGCGCGCCTATATTCTGGAAGCCGAAGGGGTGCGTCAGGCGGAGATCCTGAAAGCCGAAGGGGAAAAACAGTCGCAAATTCTGAAAGCGGAAGGGGATCGCCAGTCTGCCTTCTTGCAGGCAGAGGCGCGTGAACGTTCTGCCGAAGCGGAAGCCCGCGCAACCCAGATGGTATCCGAGGCCATTGCCGCCGGTGACATCCAGGCCGTGAACTACTTTGTCGCGCAAAAATATACCGATGCGCTGAAAGAGATCGGCTCGGCAAATAACAGCAAAGTGGTGATGATGCCGCTGGATGCCAGCAGTCTGATGGGCTCCATCGCCGGGATTGCTGAACTTATCAAAGACAGCGGAAACGAGCGCAAAAAATGATTGAGCTGATCGTCGCACATCCTCATGCTTTCTGGCTAAGCCTGGGTGGCTTACTGCTGGCCGCAGAGATGCTTGGTGGCAACGGTTATCTGCTCTGGAGCGGTGTGGCCGCAGTGATTACCGGGCTGCTGGTCTGGCTGCTCCCCCTGGACTGGGCGTGGCAGGGCGCGCTGTTTGCCGTGCTGACGCTGGTGGCCGCCTGGCTGTGGTGGCGCTGGCTGAACCGTCAGGTTAACGAGCAAAAACCGCTGGATACCCATCTCAATCAGCGTGGACAGCAGATCGTCGGCCAGCGCTTTACGCTTGAGACTGCGCTGGTGAACGGCCGCGGACATATGCGCGTGGGCGATAGCTCCTGGCCGGTGGTGGCCGACGATGACCTCAGCGCCGGGACGCGGGTTGAGGTCATCGCGGTGGAAGGGATTACGCTTCGGGTGAAAGCCTGCTAAGCCTGCGCCTTACGATGACAGCAGCCGGCAAGATTATCGATAATCGGGCAGTCGGCGCTGTCATCTCCCGGACAGGATTCCGCCAACGCCAGCAGCTGCTTGCGCATCGCTTCCAGTTCCGTAATGTGCCGTTCAATCTCCGCCACTTTTTCCAGCGTCCGTTTTTTTACATCTGCGCTGTGGCGTTTTGGATCGTTGAACAGATTCACCAGCTCACCGCACTCTTCAAGGTTAAAACCCACCTGACGCGCCTGACGCAGTAAGGTCAGCTCGTCCAGATGCAGTTGCGTGTAGCTACGGTAGCCATTTTCGCTGCGCAGCGGCGGCGTCACCAGCCCCTTCTCTTCATAAAAGCGGATTGCTTTGCTGGTCAATCCGGTTTTTTTCGCAACATCGCTGATATTCACATTTCCCCCTTGACCTTCCCCTTGATGGAAGGTTTAACCTTCATAACAGTTAGCGAAAAGCGTTACTCCGGTCAACAACTGACCAGTTCATTATACGGGAGTTTTGTTATGTCTCACACAATTGACCTGACACTGGACGGCCTCTCCTGCGGCCACTGTGTCAAACGCGTAAAAGAAAGTCTGGAACAGCGTCCTGATGTCGAAAGCGCTGACGTCACTATCGATCACGCCGCCGTCACCGGCAGCGCCAGTGCGCAAGCGCTGATTGATACCATCAAACAGGCAGGTTATGGGGCGGAGCTGAGCCACCCAAAGGCTAAACCGCTGGCAGAGTCATCATCCCCGTCGGAAGCACTGACAGCGGCCACTCCTGAGCTTCCGGCAGCTGATGATATCGATGACAGCCAACAGCTGCTGATCAACGGCATGAGCTGCGCCAGCTGCGTCTCCCGGGTGCAAAATGCCTTGCAGGCGGTACCCGGAGTCGCGCAGGCACGGGTCAATCTTGCGGAGCGTACTGCGCTGGTTATGGGCAGTGCCTCCGCCGCAGAATTAGTGCAGGCCGTTGAAAAAGCGGGCTATGGCGCAGAGGCCATCGAAGATGATGCCAAACGCCGCGAACGCCAGCAGGAAACGGCTATCGCCACCATGAAACGCTTCCGCTGGCAGGCCATTGTTGCACTGCTGGTCGGGATCCCGGTGATGGTGTGGGGCATGATCGGTGACAACATGATGGTCACCGACGATAACCGCACGCTGTGGCTGGTCATTGGTATTATTACGCTTGGTGTAATGGTATTTGCAGGCGGACATTTCTACTCCAGCGCCTGGAAGAGCCTGAAAAACCGCACCGCAACCATGGATACGCTGGTGGCCCTCGGCACGGGTGCGGCATGGCTCTACTCCATGAGCGTGAACGTCTGGCCACAGTGGTTCCCGATGGAAGCCCGCCATCTCTATTATGAAGCGAGCGCGATGATCATCGGCCTGATTAACCTGGGCCATATGCTGGAAGCCCGTGCCCGTCAGCGCTCCTCAAAGGCGCTGGAGCGGCTGCTGGATTTAACCCCCCCGACCGCCCGCGTGGTCACTGACGACGGAGAAAAAAGCGTTCCTCTGGCCGAGGTTCAGCCCGGTATGACGCTGCGTCTGACCACCGGTGACCGTGTTCCCGTGGACGGAGACATTACGCAGGGCGAAGCCTGGTTTGACGAAGCGATGCTCACCGGGGAACCCATTCCGCAGCAGAAATCACAGGGTGATGGCGTGCATGCCGGTACGGTGGTGCAGGACGGCAGCGTGCTGTTCACCGCCAGTGCGGTGGGGAGCCATACCACGCTGTCCCGTATTATCCGCATGGTGCGCCAGGCACAGAGCAGTAAGCCTGAAATAGGTCAGCTGGCCGATAAAATCTCCGCCATTTTTGTGCCGGTAGTAGTGGGCATCGCGCTGCTGAGCGCGGCTATCTGGTATTTCTTCGGCCCGGCGCCGCAAATTGTCTATACCCTGGTGATCGCCACCACGGTACTGATTATCGCCTGTCCTTGCGCGCTCGGCCTTGCGACGCCGATGTCGATTATCTCCGGCGTGGGACGCGCCGCCGAATTTGGCGTGCTGGTACGTGATGCAGATGCCCTGCAACGCGCCAGCACTCTCGACACGCTGGTCTTTGATAAAACCGGTACCCTGACCGAAGGTAAACCGCAGGTTGTATCCGTGCATACCTCAGGCTTCGCAGAGGCTGACGCGCTGCGTCTCGCCGCGGCCCTGGAACAAGGCTCCAGCCACCCGCTGGCGCGGGCCATCATTGAGAAAGCCGGTGAGGCCAGCCTGCCGCAGGTGAACAACTTCCGCACCCTGCGCGGATTAGGCGTCAGCGGTGAGGCCGAAGGGCACACACTGCTGCTGGGTAACCAGGCCCTGATGAATGAAAACGGCATAGCAACTTCAGCGCTGGAAAGTGAACTGAATGCCCAGGCATCACAGGGCGCAACCCCTGTCCTGCTTGCGGTGGACGGTCATATTGCGGCCCTGCTGGCCGTGCGCGATCCGTTACGTCAGGACAGTGTGGATGCCTTACAACGACTGCACCGCGCGGGCTACCGCCTGGTGATGTTAACCGGGGATAACCCAACCACGGCCAACGCCATCACCAGAGAGGCGGGGATCGATGAAGTCATTGCCGGTGTCCTGCCGGACGGCAAAGCGGACGCCATTAAAACGCTGCAACAACAGGGGCGCCAGGTCGCGATGGTTGGCGACGGTATTAACGATGCGCCGGCGCTGGCACAGGCAGAGGTGGGGATTGCCATGGGAAGCGGGAGCGACGTTGCCATTGAGACGGCAGCCATCACACTGATGCGACACAGCCTGATGGGTGTTGCCGATGCGCTGGCGATTTCGAAAGCCACGTTGCGCAACATGAAGCAGAACCTGCTGGGTGCGTTTATCTATAACTCGCTCGGTATCCCGATTGCTGCCGGCATTCTTTGGCCCCTGACCGGTACGCTGCTTAACCCGGTGGTCGCAGGTGCAGCGATGGCGCTCTCCTCCATTACCGTGGTGAGCAACGCCAACCGTCTGCTGCGCTTTAAACCGAAAGCGTAATACGTTGTAGGCCGGGGAAGCGCAGCGCCACCCGGCTTTTTTGCCTGATGGCGCTGCGCTTATCAGGCCTACGAAACGTGCCGACGTTCACCTGTTGCGCCGCCCTGCCCCACGCGTTAGCATGAACCTTTCCGTTTATGGAGCGCGTATGAGCCTGTTTCGCCGTATAAAAACATCGTTTCGCGCCCTCTTCCCCCGCCGTTATACCTGGCCCGGAATGGATATCTCGCTCCCCGGCGGTCAGCATCTGCACCTGGTGGGCAGCATACATATGGGCACGCAGGATATGTCTCCGCTGCCCTCTGGTCTGTTATCCCTCCTGAAGCAGGCCGATGCGCTGGTGGTTGAGGCGGATATTTCAGGCCACGAGTCTCCCTTTGCCGGGCTGGAGAGCGATCTCACCCTGGCCGACCGTCTGGACGAGGCTCAGCTCGCCGAACTGACGCGCGTGGCGGATGAAACCGGCGTTTCGCTCTCGATGCTGGACACCCTGCCGCTCTGGCAGATTGCCATGATATTACAGGCGACGCAGGCGCAGCGTCTGGGTCTGCGCGGTGATTACGGTATTGATTACCAGCTGCTGAATGCAGCCCGGGCACGCCGTCTGCCGATCATTGAGCTGGAAGGTACCGATAGCCAGATTGCCCTCCTTCGCCAGCTGCCTGATGACGGTCTCATTCTTCTTGATGATACGCTAACGCACTGGCATACCAACGCCCGTCTGCTGCAAACCATGATTGGCTGGTGGCTGGATGCCCCGCCTGCTGAGGGGAAATTAACGCTGCCGTCGACGTTCAGTGAATCGCTGTATGATGTGCTGATGAACGCACGCAATGCGGCATGGCGGCAGACGCTGCATGCGTTACCTGCCGGGCATTACGTGGTTGCGGTGGGGGCATTACATTTGTACGGAGAAGGAAACTTGCCGTCGCTGCTGAAATAAAAAAATGGCCAATATTTCTATTGGCCCGTCAAAGAGGAATTTCATCGTTTTTATTATGCCGAAGGAGACCTTCGGTTGAGCCGATTGTCGCTCAAAGTGACCATCACTGCCAATACTATTGCGCAAGATGGTGCTATTTTTTAGACAAACGTCAGGCGTATGCTGTCAGCATGAATTGTCTGTCGTAAGAAGGATAGCTATGACTCCCGCCGTTAAATTACTCGAAAAAAACAAAATTTCTTTCCGGATCCACACTTGCGATCACGATCCGAACGAAACCAATTTTGGTGATGAAGTGGTGCGCAAACTGGGGCTGAACGCCGACCAGGTCTATAAAACGCTGCTGGTGGCCGTGAATGGCGATATGAAGCATCTCGCCGTCGCGGTCACGCCCGTGGCTGGTCAACTGGACCTGAAGAAAGTGGCCAAAGCGCTGGGAGCGAAAAAGGTAGATATGGCAGACCCAATGGTTGCGCAACGCACCACGGGTTATCTGGTGGGCGGGATTAGCCCGCTCGGGCAGAAAAAACGCCTGCCAACGCTGATTGACGCCCCTTCGCAGGAATTTGAAACCATCTATATTTCCGGCGGCAAGCGCGGGCTGGATATCGAACTGGCCGCAGGCGATCTGGCCAAAATGCTGGATGCGAAGTTTGCGGATATTGCGCGCAGGGATTAAAAGAAAAAGCCGGGTGGCGGCTGCGAGGTAAAAGCAAAACGGTAACAGACGTTACCGTTTTTTGTGTTCGCGCCCTCAGCCCGGTGGGAGAGGGTTGGGGTGAGGGCATCAGGCCGCACAACGTTACTGCCAGCTCACCTCGCCTTTCGGCTCATACGCATTCACGTCGATCGGTGAATTCTGCTCGATAAACTGCTTCAGAACCTCGGCATCAATAAAGCCGGTATTCACATAGCCCGGTTTGTTATCGATGTGCGGATAACCGTCGCCGCCGGTGGCGTTAAAGCTTAAGGTTGCCAGACGGTAGGTTTTCGCGGGATCAACCGGCTCACCCTTGATTTTGAGATCGTTGAGCTTGCCGTCTTTGGCCACAAAGCTGACGTTAGCGAACTGCGGATAGGCGCCGGAGTCCGGCTTCATCTGCGCCACGGCGGTAAGGTACTCAATCACCTCTTTCCCGCTCATATCGGCATAAACCACCACGTTGCCAAACGGCTGCACCTTCAGCACATCTTTATAGGTGATATTCCCGCCTTCGATGGAATCACGGATCCCGCCGCCGCTCATCACACCAAAATCAGCGCCGGTGCGCGCGATTTGTGCCGCCAGCACCAGGTGACCCATATTGGTCTGTACGAAACGGACTTTGCTGCGGTCCCCTTCCAGACGCCCGTTCAGCGTACCAATTTTCACGTCCAGCTGCGCTTTGCCTTTATTCTGGAACGGGGTTAACAGGGAGAGCATCTGTGGGTTCTCGGGGATCTCCGGGGTGTAGAGCACGCGCTCACTTTTCCCGTCCGGGTAGGTCACTTTTTTCTTCAGGTTGACCGGGATGAGCTGATAATGCACCAGTTTCATCTCGCCGTTACGGAACTCAAAGTCGGCACGGCCAACGTATTTACCCCACTCGTGCGCCTGCACAATCCAGATCCCGTTCTGACGGTCTGGTGCGCACGGCGTGCCGGGAACATAATCCACCTGCTTTTTATTCTCCGAGGCCATGCACACCGGATCTTGTGAGTGACCACCCACAATCATTGCCAGCGAGCCCGCAGGGAGGCTGCGCGCCATTTCAACGTCGCCCGGTGCGTTAGAACCATGCTCGCCGTTGTCGTAATGTCCCATATGGGTGGTGGCGATGATCACGTCCGGTTTTTCGTTTTGCTGCAACTCCTGAATCACCAGCTTCGCTTCGTCTGCCGGTTTACGGAATTCGATATCGGTAAAGAACTCAGGGTTGCCAATTTTTGCCGTATCGTCCGTGGTGAGGCCAATCACCGCGATTTTCAGATCCTGACGCTTAAACAGCGCCCACGGTTTAAACAGGCGTTCACCGGTGCTTTTCTGATAGATATTGGCGGAGAGGAACGGGAATTTGGACCATTTTTCCTGCTGGCGCAGCACGCTCAGCGGGTTATCAAACTCGTGGTTTCCGACGGCCATCGCATCGTAACCGATTAAATTCATGCCGCGAAAATCAGGCTCGGCATCCTGTAAATCGGACTCCGGCACGCCGGTATTGATATCGCCCCCCGATAACAGCAGCACGCTGCCCCCTTCGGCGGCAACCTCTTTACGAATGCCATCCACCAGCGTTTTTTGCGCGGAGAGACCATATTCGCCGTACTCGCTGCGCCAGAAATGGCCGTGGTGATCGTTGGTATGCAGGATCGTAATTTTATACGTTTTGTCTTTTTCATACGCCTGTGCGGGCAGGCTTGCCAGACCCCAGGCGGCGAGCAGCGCCAACGCGACGCCATGCTTCATTAACTTCATCTTCTCTCTCCCTGACCAATAGACAAACGCAAAAATTACAGTGAGTAACAAGAATAGACAAATAAGTTTTCATAATTGCGACTTTCTTCAAATGTCGCTGGCAGGTATGTTAGTTGGATAATAATTACCCCCTGCATTTTTCATCACTAACGACGTGGTATTTATGGCAATCAGTGAATCAACCCAGCCCGTTTCGGGCGCGCCGGCGTCGCCGCCACCCTCGCGCACCTCATTTAAAGTCTTAGGCGCTATTAGCCTCTCCCATCTGCTCAACGACATGATCCAGTCGCTGATCCTGGCGATTTACCCGCTGCTGCAGTCCGAGTTTTCATTAACCTTCGTGCAGATTGGGATGATCACCCTGACCTTCCAGCTGGCCTCTTCGCTACTGCAACCGATCGTCGGTTACTGGACGGATAAATATCCGATGCCGTGGTCGCTGCCGATTGGCATGTGCTTCACCCTGAGCGGGCTGGTGCTGCTGGCTATGGCGGGCAGTTTTGAAGCGGTGCTGCTTGCCGCCGCGCTAGTGGGGACCGGCTCGTCGGTCTTCCATCCGGAGTCCTCCCGCGTGGCACGTATGGCCTCCGGCGGGCGCCACGGGCTGGCGCAATCACTCTTCCAGGTGGGCGGTAATTTTGGCAGTTCCCTCGGCCCGCTGCTGGCGGCAGTGATCATCGCCCCCTACGGCAAGGGTAACGTCGCCTGGTTTGTGCTGGCCGCCCTGCTGGCGATCGTTGTGCTCGCCCAGATCAGCCGCTGGTATGCCGCACAGCACCGCGTAAACAAAGGCAAACCAAAAGTGAAGGTTATCAATCCCCTTCCACGCAATAAGGTGATCCTGGCTGTGTCCGTGCTGCTGGTGCTGATTTTCTCGAAATATTTCTATATGGCGAGCATCAGCAGCTATTACACCTTTTACCTGATGCAAAAATTCGGATTATCGGTACAAAACGCGCAGTTCCACCTGTTTGCTTTCCTGTTTGCCGTCGCAGCAGGGACGGTGATTGGCGGGCCAGTCGGGGATAAAATTGGCCGTAAATATGTTATTTGGGGCTCTATCCTTGGCGTTGCTCCCTTTACCCTTATTTTGCCTTACGCCAGCCTTGAATGGACGGGCATTTTAACGGTGATTATTGGTTTTATTCTGGCTTCGGCGTTCTCGGCTATCCTGGTGTATGCGCAGGAGTTGTTACCGGGGCGTATTGGTATGGTTTCCGGGCTCTTCTTTGGTTTCGCCTTCGGCATGGGCGGCCTTGGTGCAGCCGTGTTAGGCATGGTTGCCGACCACACCAGTATCTTCCTGGTTTATAAAATCTGCGCTTTCCTGCCACTTCTGGGGATGTTGACCATATTCCTGCCTGATAATCGTCATAAAGCGTAATTTCATGGCTGCCAAAGTGTAACTTTGGCAGCCTGATGCCCTCATGGCATAAGGCTTTCCTGTTCATCCCTTCTCTGAATTTATCAAAACCTGCCTTTTCTGAGGCATATTGCCGTTTTATTCAAACTTCAATTATTCATAAACACAAGGGTAAAAATTGTCATAAACTATTACTCGGTTTTTGGTTTTCACCAAAATGGAACACCCACAACGAAAGGAGACGGAATGCACCACGCCACACCGCTTATCACCACCATTGTTGGTGGACTTGTGCTCGCTTTTATTCTCGGCATGATTGCCAATAAACTGCGTATTTCCCCTCTTGTGGGCTATTTGTTAGCCGGGGTACTGGCGGGACCGTTTACGCCTGGCTTCGTTGCGGATACCAAACTGGCACCTGAACTGGCGGAACTGGGCGTGATTCTGCTGATGTTTGGCGTGGGGCTGCATTTTTCCCTGAAGGACCTGATGGCGGTAAAGTCGATCGCCATACCGGGAGCGATCGCCCAGATAGGGGTGGCGACGCTGCTGGGCATGGCGCTTTCGGCCGTACTGGGCTGGTCGTTAATGACCGGCATCGTATTTGGGCTGTGTCTCTCAACCGCCAGTACCGTGGTGCTGCTGCGCGCGCTTGAAGAGAGGCAGCTGATAGATAGCCAGCGCGGACAAATCGCAATCGGCTGGCTGATTGTTGAAGATCTGGTGATGGTGCTGACGCTGGTCCTGCTGCCTGCCGTCGCCGGAATGATGGAAAAAGACACCCTCGGCTTTGCCTCGCTGGCGCTGGATATGAGCATCACCATCGGAAAAGTGGTGGCGTTTATCGCCATCATGATGCTGGTAGGCCGCCGTCTGGTGCCGTGGATCATGTCGCGCAGCGCGGCCACCGGCTCGCGTGAACTGTTCACCCTTTCCGTCCTTGCGCTGGCGCTGGGGATTGCCTTTGGTGCGGTGGAGCTCTTTGACGTCTCCTTTGCCCTTGGCGCGTTCTTCGCCGGGATGGTGCTGAACGAATCCGAACTGAGCCACCGAGCGGCGCACGACACCCTCCCCCTGCGTGATGCCTTCGCGGTGCTGTTCTTTGTATCCGTCGGGATGCTGTTTGATCCGATGATTCTGGTTCAGCAGCCGTTGGCCGTACTGGGGACGCTGGCGATTATCATCTTTGGTAAGTCGGTCGCCGCCTTTTTCCTGGTGCGAATGTTCGGCCACTCGCCGCGTACCGCTCTTACCATCGCCGCAAGCCTGGCACAGATTGGTGAGTTCGCCTTTATTCTGGCGGGTCTGGGGATGGCGCTGAACCTGCTGCCGCAGGCCGGGCAGAACCTGGTGCTGGCGGGAGCGATCCTCTCGATTATGCTGAACCCCGTGCTGTTCGCGCTGCTGGAAAAATATCTCGATAAAACGGAAACCCTTGAAGAGCAGACGCTCGAAGAGGCCATTGAAGAAGAGAAGCAGATCCCGGTGGATATTTGCAACCACGCCCTGCTGGTCGGCTTTGGCCGTGTGGGAAGCCTGCTCGGCGAGAAGCTGATGGCGCAAGGGATCCCGCTGGTGGTGATTGAAACCTCGCGTACCCGCGTCGATGAGTTGCGCGAGCGCGGTATCCGCGCGGTGCTGGGCAATGCGGCGAACGAAGAAATTATGAACCTGGCGCATCTGGACTGCGCCCGCTGGCTGCTGCTGACCATTCCAAACGGCTACGAAGCGGGTGAGATTGTGGCCACTGCACGTGAGAAATGCCCAACGATTGAGATCATTGCCCGCGCCCATTACGACGACGAGGTGGATTACATCACCGAACGGGGTGCGAATCAGGTGGTGATGGGTGAGCGCGAAATTGCGAATACGATGCTGGCGCTGCTGGCGAAGCCGCCGGTTGAAGAGGCTGTGACGAGGTAAGTTTCGTGCGGCCTGATGCCCTCACCCTGACCCTCTCCCACCGGGAGAGGGAATAAACACTAAAAACGGCAACATGCGTTGCCGTTTTGCTTTTACCTGTCCCAGTACGCCTCTTCGAGGCTGTCTTCCCTTTCCGGCAGGCCACGTGTTAAGCGCGGGGAGTGCTGGTTCAGCACCTGATAACTGACGCGGTTCGCGTATTTACACACCTGCGCCAGCGACGAATAGGTGAGCCAGCTGAACTTATGTTTGCTGGAATTCGGCACGTTGGTTTTGTGGTAGGCATTGGCGGTGATGTCATGCAGCAGCGCCGCCAGCGCACCGTCGCCCGCACCGTTGGTGTTCATGATCTTCTCCGGGCCGCCCATGTACGGGGCGATGTGCGAGTAGATCCGCAGCGGATTAACACAGTCTTTATAACGCATGCCACGGCTGAACTCATACTGGTTGAACTCGGCGATGGCGCCAGGCAGCAGCGGATGCTGGGTTTTGCGTTTGCTCTCTTCTTCCGTGAAGCCTGCCATATACAGCCCTACCGGTCCGGCGGTGCAGAGCACCAGATCCACCCAGTCCAGCGCTTTATCGGAGGCCAGCAGCGGATCGCTCTCGCCGGTGAGGGCCTCAGCTTCTTCTTCGTTCATCGCCAGAATCGAGACATGCTCTTTCAGGAAGGCCTGCCACCACTCCGGGTTGTCGGCAATCACAAATTTTGTTCCCAGCGTCAGGACCACCGGCACATCGTACTTTTTCGCGTACTCAATCGCCTTCATGGTGGCTTCCGGCATCGGCTCGCCCGGCTTGCAGCGCACCAGGTAGGAGGTGAGCACCAGCGCCGACGCGCCCGCAATCACCTCTTCGGGAATGCTCTCGGCACGCAGCTTGTTCATGTGGCCAGGGCTGATGGCAAAGGTACGCTCGCCGGATTCACCGATCAGCGTAAAGCAGCGGCCAATGGGGCCGTCGACACCCTGCAGATAGTTAAGATCGGTACGGCTGGAGGTATTGCACAGGTAACGGTAGGCGTAGCCACCAATTTCGATGTTGCTGCACATCACGCCGAGCAGCACTGAGCGGTCGTCTGCCAGAACGGAGTAGTTGTGCATGGTATTGCCGATGGTGCCACCGGCAAACTGATGGGTGATCAGGTTGTCACGCACCAGCTCCTGATAGAGCGCCTCCGCAACGTCGTCTTCGATCACCAGCGAGTGGCCGGCGCTCAGACCGTAACGGGCGACAAACGCATCATCCACTTTCGCTTCAATGTCCACCAGCGTCTGATCGATACCGACGACCCATGCCGCGCTGGTTTCATTTTCAGGCTGGATTTGCTGCAGGAGCGGATCGCGGGCATCAACAGGGAAGTAGTGTTTGGATTTGCGTTTACCGGGAAATTTCATGGTCTGAACTGTGCATAGAATATGGGCCGGGAATGGTAGCACAAACCCGGCCCAGAGTGCGATCAGCGGCTGTTGGTCACCAGCGAGACCATCATGTCGATATGTTCCGGAGCGTCATTAAGTGCCGGAATGTACTCGTACTTCTCACCGCCAGCCTCAAGGAAAAACTCCCGGTTTTGCACCGCGATCTCCTCCAGCGTTTCCAGGCAATCGGCCGAGAAGCCCGGCGACATTACCTGAATATGCTTCACGCCTTTCTCGCCGAGCATTTTGAGGGTTTCATCCGTATACGGTGTCAACCACGGCTCGCGACCAAAGCGCGACTGGAAAGTCATCATCACCTTCTCCGGCGGCAGGCCGAGCGCGGACACCAGCTCACGCGTGGTATCGCGACAGCGCTGCGGATAATCATCCCCTTCGTTAGCGAAACGCTGCGGAATGCCGTGATAGGACAACAGCAGCAGATCCGGCTCGCCGTGTTTTTCAAACGACGCGCGGGCACTGCTGGCAAGCGCTTTGATATAGAGTTCGTTATCGGCGTAGTCGCGTATAAAGGTCACGCCCGGAATGCGGCGGCGGGTCGCCAGAATGCGGGCCAGTTCGTCCCACACCGCAGCGACTGTCGAGCAGGAGTACTGCGGGTAGAGTGCCAGCACCACAATGTGCTCAACCCCCTGCGCCAGCAGCGCGTCGACCGCACTTTCCAGAGACGGTTTGCCATAGCTCATGCCGAGTGCGACAGGCATATCCGGCAGGCGGGCAGCCAGCGCTTTCTCCTGACGACGGCTGTAGACCATCAGCGGCGAGCCCTCTTCCATCCAGACAGACTGATAGAGTTTGGCGACGCGCGGTGAACGAATGGGCAAAATCACGCCACGCAGTAATGGCCACCACAGCAGTCTTGGGGTATCCACAACGCGCGTGTCGCTTAAAAATTGTCGCAGATAGCGTTTTACCGCTTCTGGCGTAGGTGCTTCTGGGGTGCCCAGATTGGCAAGCAGGATGCCGGTTTTCGCCTGACTCATTCACGCCTCTTAACCATTTGAATGGTTGTCAATTGTAGCGGAAATGCGCTTAAACGGAACCCATTGCTGTAATAGGTAAGATGAGAAATATTCTCACCCGGGGACCCGGGTGAGAGCAGTGCGATTAGCCGAGGATTTTTTCCAGCTCTGCACGAACGTCAGCCACGGCTTTGGTGCCGTCAACTTTCGCGTATTTGGTGTTACCCGCCTGCGCTTCTTTGGTGTAGTAGCCGATCAGCGGCGCAGTCATCTGATGGTATTCCACCAGGCGCTTACGCACGGTCTCTTCCTGATCGTCTTTACGGGTGGTCAGCTCTTCGCCGGTTACGTCGTCTTTACCTTCAACCTTAGGTGGGTTGAATTTAATGTGGTAAACGCGGCCAGAAGCAGCGTGCACACGGCGACCAACGATACGATCAACGATCAGCTCGTCTGGTACGTCGAACTCCAGCACGTAGTCTACGTTGATGCCCGCTTCTTTCATGGCGTCAGCCTGAGGAATGGTGCGTGGGAAGCCGTCCAGCAGGAAACCGTTACGGCAGTCTTCCTGAGCAATGCGCTCTTTGACCAGAGCGATAACCAGCTCGTCGGTCACCAGTTTGCCAGCGTCCATAATGTCTTTCGCTTGTTTACCCAGCTCAGAGCCAGATTTAACAGCGGCGCGCAGCATATCACCGGTGGAGATTTGCGGAATACCGTATTTCTCCATGATGAACTGAGCCTGAGTTCCTTTACCCGCGCCCGGAGCGCCAAGCAGAATAATACGCATTGCGAAAATCCCCTCAAAAGTCGATTCAATTTTTCAAAAGCGCTAAACAATACCACCAGAACGGATGCGGCTCAAGGAAGGCGGGAAGGCTGAAACGGTTAATGGGGGGAGATAATTTGGGTTAGTGCGATTGATTCCCCCTCACCCTAGCCCTCTCCCCAAAGGGGAGAGGGAACGTGAACACCCTCTCCCCTTTGGGGAGAGGGCAGGGTGAGGGGTAGGTGTTTAATTACGCCATCAGCAGCGCATTCACACGTTTAATGAAGAGGTTAGGATCTTCCAGCGTGCCGCGCTCGGCCAGCAGAGACTGATCCAGCAGCAGTTCAACCCACTCAGCAAAGCGGGTTTCGTCCTGGGTATCCGCCGCGCGTTTCACCAGCGGGTGATCCGGGTTCAGCTCGAAGATATATTTCACTTCTGGCATTGCCTGACCCGCCGCGGCGAACAGTTTCGCCATCTGGGTACCCATTTCGTCCGCATCGGTAGTCACAATCGCCGGCGTATCGGTCAGACGGTGGGTGAAGCGCACCTCTTTCACACGGTCGCCCAGCAGGGTTTTCACGCGCTCAACGAACGGCTCCAGCGCCTTCTCGGCTTCTTTCGCGCTTTCATCCACTTCATCCGCCAGCTTGTCGATGGATTCATCGGCTTTGGCAACAGACTGGAATGGCTTACCGTCGAACTCGGTCAGGTAGTTCATCATCCACTCGTCGATGCGGTCAGAAAGCAGCAGCACTTCGATACCTTTCTTACGCAGCAGCTCCAGGTGCGGGCTGCTCTTCGCCGCGGCGTAGCTGTCGGCGGTGATGTAGTAGATCTTCTCCTGCCCTTCTTTCATGCGGGAAACGTACTCTTCCAGCGACACGGTCTGCGCGGAGGAGTCAGTGTGCGTAGAGGCAAAGCGCAGCAGTTTGGCGATCGCTTCTACGTTCGCGGTATCTTCCGCCGGGCCTTCTTTCAGCACCAGGCCAAACTGCTTCCAGAAGGTCTGGTATTTTTCCGCGTCGTCTTTCGCCAGTTTTTCCAGCATCTGCAGCGTACGTTTGGTCAGCGCGTTACGCAGGTTGCGGGTCACGGTGCTGTCCTGCAGAATTTCACGGGAGACGTTCAGCGGCAGATCGTTAGAATCTATCAGGCCACGGACAAAGCGCAGGTAGTTCGGCATGAACTGCTCGGCGTCGTCCATAATGAAGACACGCTGAACGTAAAGCTTCAGACCGTGCTTGTGATCGCGGTTCCACATATCCCACGGTGCCTGCGACGGGATATACAGCAGGCTGGTGTACTCCTGCTTACCTTCCACACGGTTATGGCTCCAGGTCAGCGGATCGGTAAAGTCGTGGGCGATGTGTTTGTAGAACTCGTTATATTCGTCGTCCTTGATTTCAGCCTTATTGCGCGTCCACAGGGCCTGCGCCTTGTTGATTTTCTCCCAGGAGACCACGGTTTCACCGTCTTTCTCTTCCTGTTTTTCAATCTCAACCGGCAGGGCAATGTGGTCGGAATATTTGCTGATGATGGAGCGCACGCGCCAGTCGTTCAGGAAATCGTCTTCGCCTTCACGCAGGTGCAGGGTGATTTCGGTGCCGCGATCCGCTTTGGTGATGTCATCAACGGTGTATTCACCTTCACCTTTGGATTCCCAGAACACGCCGTTTTCCGCGCTGTCACCCGCCGCACGTGTACGCACGGTCACTTTGTCCGCCACGATAAACGCCGAATAGAAGCCCACGCCGAACTGGCCGATCAGCTGGCTGTCTTTCGCCTGGTCAGAGCCCATAGATTCCAGGAACGCTTTGGTCCCGGATTTGGCGATAGTCCCGAGGTGGTCGATCACCTCGTCGCGGTTCATACCGATGCCGTTATCGGCGATGGTCAGGGTACGGTTCTCTTTATTGAAAGAGACGCGCACGCGCAGCTCGCCGTCGCCTTCATACAGATCCGGGTTAGACAGCGCGCGGAAGCGCAGCTTGTCCGCCGCATCGGAGGCGTTGGAAATCAGCTCACGCAGGAAAATTTCTTTGTTGGAATACAGGGAATGGATCATCAGGTGCAGAAGCTGTTTTACTTCTGACTGGAAACCACGGGTTTCTTGTCCTTTCATCTAAGTCGACCTCAACAATGCCATTTAATGGGGTTGTAAAACGTTGAGGGAGAGATGGGGATAAGCAGGGAAATTTTCAAGCGGAGGCTGCGAATGCCGCCTCCGTTTGGTCAGAAAATAATCTTGTGACGTCCGGCCAGAGAGTGCGATAGCGTGGTGCCGTCAACCATCTCCAGCTCGCCGCCAACCGGCACGCCGTGAGCGATACGGCTGGCGTCAACACCGTACTGCGCGCACAGCTCGGCGATGTAGTTGGCGGTTGCCTCCCCTTCCACCGTGGGGTTGGTGGCGAGGATCACCTCTTTGATGGTCTCGGACTCCAGACGCTGTTCAAGGCGATCAAGACCGATATCATCCGGGCCAATACCGTCCAGCGGGGAGAGATGCCCCATCAGCACGAAATAGCGGCCAGAGAACTGCCCGGTTTGTTCGATGGCATAGATGTCCGCCGGACTCTCCACCACGCAAATCTGACCGTTCTCCTGACGACGCGGATTCGAGCAAATATTACAGACGTCCTGCTCGGTAAAAGTACGGCAATCCGCACAGTGACCAATCTCTGACATGGCGCGGGTCAGAGCCTGCGCCAGGCGCATCCCGCCGCTGCGGTCGCGCTGCAATAGCGTAAACGCCATACGCTGCGCCGACTTCGGGCCTACGCCCGGCAGGCAGCGCAACGCTTCCATTAACTGCGTGAGCAGCGGACTGGTTTGCATCAGAACGGCATCTTGAAGCCCGGCGGCAGTTGCATACCGCTGGATACAGAGGCCATTTTCTCTTTCTGGGTTTCGTCGATACGGCGAGCGGCATCGTTGAACGCGGCTGCAACCAGATCTTCCAGCATCTCTTTGTCGTCTTCGAGCAGGCTTGGATCGATTTCAACGCGGCGGCAGTTATGCGCACCGTTGATGGTCACCTTGACCAGACCGGCACCGGATTCACCCGTGACTTCCAGTTGAGCGATCTCTTCCTGCATCTTCTGCATTTTTTCCTGCATCTGCTGAGCCTGCTTCATCAGGCCACCCAGACCGCCTTTTCCACCAAACATAGGCTTCTCTCTCTTTCACGTTTAACGATGACAACCGTAAGTCAGACTCACGATCAAATGGGGCGAATACTCTCTTCATCCAGATCGGCGTCGAAGAACCGGCGCAGGGTCTGGATGTTGTTATCCGCAATAATCGACTCACGCGCCTGCGCGAGTTTCTCTTCATAAATGGCCTGGCGCCACTCCAGTGGCGTTCGCACCGCCGGATTATCGTCTTCAATGATAGTCAATTCAACCGGTGCACCCTGCAATGTGGCCAGCGCCTCCGCCAGCGCTTTTTGTGCGCCGGGGGAGTTCAGGTGCCGTTGACCGGGACGCAGATGCAGACGCACCTGATTACCGTCCTGCTCTTTCCAGGCATTCAGCGCGACCTGCTCGACCAGCTTAGGCAAATGCAGTTTACTGACCTCCGCGGCCCAGGCGTCACGCGCGATAGACTCTTCCGCGAGCTTCGCGGAAAGCTCCGGTGTTTTTTCATGCTCCAGCGCTTTCTTCAGCGCTTTTGGCGTGGCGACCTCTTTCTTCACCTCTTCGACGATGGTCGTCGACTTCCAGCGGTAAGCCTCTTCTTTCACCGGGGCTTTTTGCTCGAGCGCGGACGGTGCCGGGCGCGCCTGTACGCGCTCCGTTACCGAGGCCAGTCGTTCAAGCGCGGCGTTGTTTACCGGCCGCGCTCTTCCTGGCGCTGCCGGTTCACTCTTTTTTGGTTTGGTTGCTCCCTGCGCTCGCTGCAACTGGCTGCGGGCGGCAAGCACCGAACTGGTGGCATCCGACAGCGGTACATTTTGCGGCGGCGCTGCCGGCTGTGCTGGCACCTGCTGCGGGGACATCACTGCCGTTGGAGCGGTCGGGGCGAATGACTGCCGGGGCACTTCAGGCTCTGGCAGCGGCATACGCGGGTGGAACGCCAGCGCACGCAGCAGCGTCATTTCAACGCCCATTCTAGGATCCGGCGCAAACGGCAGCTCTTTACGGCCAATCAGCAAGGTCTGGTAATAAAGCTGTACGTCAGCAGGCGGCACGGTTCGCGCAAGTTCACGCATCCGCTGTTCAATGGCCGCCATATCCGCCCCCATTGCTGACGGAGAGAGCTGAAGCATCGCTACACGGTGCAGCAGGCTAAGCATCTCGACCAGTAGGGCTTCCCACTCAACGCCACGGGCTGCAGCGGCATTCACCAGCGACATGACGCGCTCACCGTTCGCGGCGATCGTGGCTTCAATCAGGGACAGCGCCTGGTCGTCGTCCAGCGTGCCGAGCATGGTGCTGACCGCCTCCGTCGACAGTTTACCGTCACCGCTGGCAATAGCTTGATCCGTCAGGCTGAGCG
Organism: Enterobacter sp. SECR19-1250; assembly: GCF_013391025.1. Taxonomy (NCBI): domain Bacteria; kingdom Pseudomonadati; phylum Pseudomonadota; class Gammaproteobacteria; order Enterobacterales; family Enterobacteriaceae; genus Enterobacter; species Enterobacter sp. SECR19-1250. Next base: position 26,005 of record NZ_JACASJ010000066.1, read on the forward strand.
CATCGCGCAGGCTGCCGTCCGCTGCACGGGCCAGCAGTTGCAGGGCGCGCGGCTCGTGGACAATGTTCTCTTCGTCGAGAATGTGTTCCAGCTGAGTGCGGATCTGTTCAACGTCCAGCGCCTTCAGATGGAACTGCAAACAGCGCGACAGAATCGTCACCGGCAGCTTTTGCGGATCGGTGGTCGCCAGCAGGAATTTCACATGCGCAGGCGGCTCTTCCAGCGTTTTCAGCAGGGCGTTGAAGCTGTGACGTGACAGCATGTGCACTTCATCGATCAGATAGACCTTGAAGCGGCCACGCGCCGGGGCGTACTGCACGTTATCCAGCAGGTCACGGGTATCTTCAACTTTGGTGCGCGAGGCGGCGTCGATCTCGATCAGATCGACAAAGCGCCCCTGTTCGATCTCACGGCAGTTGTCACACACGCCACACGGCGTGGCGGTGATCCCGGTTTCGCAGTTCAGACCTTTTGCCAGCAAACGGGCAATAGAGGTTTTACCGACGCCGCGGGTACCGGAGAAGAGATAGGCGTGATGGATACGACCTAGCGACAAGCCGTTCGCCAGGGCCGTCAGCACATGTTCCTGACCGACAACGTCGGCAAAGGTTTGTGGTCGCCATTTACGGGCTAACACCTGATAACTCATGGGCAGGCTCTGCAACGCTGGAAGGTGAATTAATGGAGGGGAATGCTATCACAACCTCACCCATTGAGCGAGGTTGTGAGAAACGGGATTAATGACCCGGGAAAGGCACCAGGCTGTAGCTGGTAATACCCTGTTTTTCCAGGCGCTGTTCGCCGCCCAGATCGAACAGATTGATGATGAAGGCCGCGTCGGTCACTTCACCACCCAGGCGACGAATCAGCTTCACGGTCGCTTCGATAGTGCCACCGGTTGCCAGCAGATCGTCCACCACCAGCACTTTGTCGCCAGGCTTAATGGCATCGACGTGGATTTCCAGCTGATCGGTGCCGTATTCCAGCTCATAGCTCTCCGCGATGGTTTCACGCGGCAGTTTGCGCGGCTTACGCACTGGCACAAAACCTACGCCCATTGCCAGCGCCACCGGTGCGCCAAACAGGAAGCCACGGGCTTCGGTACCTACTACTTTGGTGATCCCGGCGTTTTTATAACGCTCGACCAGCAGTTCAATGCTGAGCGCGTACGCTTTCGGGTCTTCCAGCAAGCTGGTGACATCACGGAAAAGAATGCCAGGTTTTGGATAGTCCTGGATGCTTTTGATGCTGTTTTTCAGATATTCAAGCTGCTGTGCAGTTGCGGTCATCGGTTTGTGCCTAAATGAAACAGTGTTACTCACAGCGCGCAAAGAGGCGGTAAAGGTAACAATTGTTTAACCTTTAACCAGGCGCGCCTGTGCTCGAAAACGGTCGAATTTACTGGCTGCGCGCAATAATTGCAACAGCCATTATAAGGCTTCAGTGCTTTTGTTGCTTTTCATCAACCACGGGGATCCGCCACATGAAGATAAGCAGGCAGGTCAGGATAACCAGCAGCAGGATCCGCACCCACATCATTTTCACCAGCCATAATGAAATGGCGAAGGTGATGAGGATGACTGCAATCGCACGCGGCTTTGCGCCAGGCGGCATGGCCCGGTGTTTCTGCCAGTGGCGCAGATAGCCGCCAAACCACGAGCGATACAGCAGCCAGTGATGAAAACGCGGGGATGAGCGGGCAAAACACCAGGCTGCCAGCAGAATAAACGGCGTCGTGGGCAAAAGTGGCAAAACCACGCCCAGGGTGCCTAACACTACCGCCAGCCAGCCAATGATGATTAAAATAGTACGCTGCATAATGCGAATCGTTATCAAACTGAACGGCTACTTTACCACTGGAGCGCGCCTTGAAAATAGCCCTGCTTTTAGAGACGCTGCAAAATCAGCTCGTTGCCCTGCGCACGCAGGCGTCACCGTTGATGCAGCATGCGACGCTCAAACCGCGCTTTGACCGGCAGTTATTTCATACGCGAAGTACGCTGATGAAAGACTATCTTGATGAGGCGCAGACCAACCTCGACGAACTGCGACAGTCCGTGAATGACGGTAAACATGAGCAGGTGGCCTGGCTTGCGGAGCATCTCACCAGTCAGATCACCGCCTTGCACCGGGAGATCGCAGCCTGGCCCCTGCGTACCTGGGATAGCGCGTCGCCCGGCCTCGGTAAATGGCAGCGCAAACGGCTGGAGCACCAGGAGTTTGAACGCCGTCTGTTTGAGATGAAGCGCGATCGGGAAGCACGTCTGAACAACAGTGAAACGCTGGAAGAGCAGCAGTTATTGATGCGTGAAATCGACGCGCTGGATGGACGTCTTGTCCGCTGCCGTCAGGCGCTGGATGAGATCGAACGCGTCATTGAACGCCTGACCCGTTAAAAGGAGCCACACATGTCGCTGGAAAATGCCCCCGATGAGGTCAAACTGGCCGTCGATTTGATTATGCTGCTGGAGAATCATGAGATCCCGGCTGAGACGGTGCTGAAGGCGCTGGAGATTGTGCGGCGGGATTTTGAGGGAAAGGTGAAGGCCGGTTGCCCTCACCCTAACCCTCTCCCACCGGGCTGAGGGTTCCCCAGAAAAATGAAAAGCACGATGAAGTGTGATCTACTGGTT
>NZ_JACASJ010000067.1:0-28450 GCF_013391025.1 Enterobacter sp. SECR19-1250
AGAGCAGACAGAAACCATAAATACCGGCTTTGACATGCCGGGGAAGTCCTTATAGCACAATAGAGCGATACGTCTCCGCATCGCGATAGGTCATCCACTGCTGCACCGGTGCGCCGGGGCCGTACAGGTTGATGTCGTCTCCCTGACGCCAGATGGAATCAGCGTAGAACAGCCAGGATGGGCTGGCGTTAGTACCGGTCGTCAGGTTGATAAACAGATTCGGATTGGCGCTGCGCATGTTATGCAGCAGTGCAATAGAGGCGTCAAAATCCGAGGCGAACGGGCTGCCCTTAATATGCGAATTGGCATTACCCATCCCGTCGAGCTTGAACGAGGTAATGTGCTCGTTTTTGATAAGCTTAACGATCTGCTCATTAAAATTTTTAAAATAATTCGGGCCTGACAGCGCCAGCTTCCCGTCTACCGTTTCGAAACCGTACTCTTTTGCATGCGAGACGCGCGTATCGCGCGGTTTGTTATATCCGCCCCATGGCGAGAGCCACAGGCCAACAGAGCTGTGCAGGCTGTCTGCTTTCTCCCGTACCTTGCCAAAACCTTTGCTGAAAGCCGGGCCGAACAGCCATCGCCCGGTAAGGTCATCCCAGCCATCGTCAAGCAGGAAAGCATCCAGCGCGACACCCCGCCCGGCAATAAACTCCTTGCTCCATTCGTCCATCCGCCCCAGCACATCCTGCTCGGAGTACGGGGTAAAGAAGCCGATGTCCATCCAGCTGTTGTAGTGTAAGTAAGGTTTATACGGACGCGGACGCACGGCATCGATAAACTGGTTTACGCTACGGCGCAGTTGGCTGGTCTCCGGGAAGGTACCGAAGTAGGTGGTGTAGCTGACCGGTGTTGCCGGCTGAATGGGGGTTTTCAGCTCCACATTGAGGTTGGTCGTCGCTTCATAGGCGTACGTGTTAACGATGGGTTTATCCGGCAGGATAAAGAACGAGTCTGCGATAATCGGCGAGCTGTTAATTGCCCCATCTACGTAGGGTGCCTGAGCCTGCTTTTTAGTCGGGAAGAAGGTGATTTTCGCCACATCCCGTGGCTGCCCGACGGCGGCGATGGTGTAGTCGATGCTGGCGTATTTGCCCTTCACCAGGTTCAGCTTCACCGTCACGTTAAAGTCAGGATGGGTGAAGTCGACGACAATTCCACTGTCCTGTTTTTCGACATGTTTGACCTTAAAATCCGCCGTGTGAATTTTAGTCTCGTCCGGCAGCGTCAGAAAGAACAGCTCCTGCGGCGTCAGCGGATGATTAGCCCTGGTGTCCTTCACCACGACCGTCGAGTTCGCGTCATCAAATGACAGGGCAATGTTGTGGTTATTAAGGGAGTAATTCGCTGCTATCGCGCTATGGGAAACACACAGGGCAAGCATGGATAGGGTGAGGATTTTTTTCATCAGGGTAAGATCCTTTTTCATCAGGCTTCTGCCGGAAGCAGCAAGCGGTTTGCCGAGCCACACACGGTAATTTTGCTTCTGACCACTTCTTTCATGGCATCCATTCCGACCCGCATATAAAAACGCGGATCGTTACCCTGCGGGTTTTCAGCAAACCAGGCTTTCACTGCGTCAGAGAAGGCGATTTTCAGCTCGGTCGCCACGTTGACTTTGCACACACCCAGCGCGATGGTGCGACGTACATCCTCATCCGGCACATCGCTCGCGCCATGCAGCACCAGCGGCACGGTGACCACTTCGCGGATCTCGGCCAGGCGCTGAAAGTCAATTTTAGGGCGTTTGGTATACAGGCCATGTGCGGTGCCGATGGCGACGGCGAGGCTATCCACGCCGGTCAGTTCGACAAAGCGTTTCGCTTCCTGCGGGTCGGTGAGAAATGCACTCTCCGCGTCGACGCTCATGTCATCTTCCACGCCGCCCAGACGGCCCAGCTCAGCCTCGACGCTACAGTCGTTGAGGTGGCAGAAATCGACTACCGATTTCACCAGCTTCACGTTTTGTTCAAACGGATAGTGGCTGCCGTCGATCATCGCGCTACGCACGCCAGCGTTAACCTTGCGACGAATATCGTCGAGGGATTCGTGATGATCGAGATGCAGCGCCAGCGGCATGTCGTAAGTTAATGAATATGCGCTGCACAGGGCGTAGATCTCTTCCAGGGCAATATGTTTGAACGTGCCCGGCGTGCCTGCGAGGATCACTGGCGATCGCATCTCGCTACACACTTCGAGGATCGCCTGGATCGTCTCTGCGTTGTGGATGTTAAACGCCGGTACGGCGTAGCCTTTTGCCTGTGCGTCCTGCAGAAGATATTTCGTTGAGATAATGCTCATGATGCGATCCTCTTAAGCCTGCCACGGGTGAATAACAACGCCCTGTACCACGCGGTTGACCGTGCCGCTGGCGGATGGCGTATCGGGTGTATTGCCCACACTGAGGGACTGGGACAGCGCAAAGACCTGGGCGTACATCAGGAAGCAGAACGCCTGTTCCATATCAATAAACGGGCGTGAAGGCGGCAGCAGGATGTGCGGGCCCGCTTCAATCACCGGATCGTTTTCAGCGGCGATGGCGACAACGCGCAGGGCCTGGCGATCGCGACGCAATTCGGCCAGAAGATCCAGATCGTACTGACGCGTATACGGATGGCTGGAGATAAACACCACCACCAGCGTTTCGTTATCTACCAGCGACTTAGGCCCGTGACGGAACCCCGTTGGGGAATCGTAGAATGCCGCCAGCTTGCCCGCGGTCAGTTCCAGTACCTTCAGCGCCGATTCGCGCGCCGCCCCCTGCAGGCCGCCGCTTCCCAGGTAGACGATCCGTTTCCAGGGCTCGTTACCAAATACGCCATGGCGGAAATCACCAAGTGAGGTGAGGATCGCCTGACAGCGATCGGCCACGTCGCGGAAGGTGTTGCTGTTGATCGTCTCTGGCGCGAATACGGCCAGGCAGCTTGCCATCATGGTGGTGATACTGCTGGTCATCGCGAAACCGCGATCGTGCGTTTCGGCAGGCATCAGCAGGGCACAGGCGTTATCACTGTCGATAGCGCTCTGATACAGGTTTCCCGCCTCGTTACAGGTGATCGACAGGTGGTAGCACTCCGGCACGAACTGATTGGCCAGCTCAACGGCGGCGACGCTCTCAGGGCTGTTACCGGAACGGGCAAATGAGATCAGCAGCAGCGGATGTGCAGGGCTGAAGTAATCCATCGGGTTTGTGACCAGATCGGTTGTCGGAACTGCGCAGATGTTTTTCCCGGTGTGGCTCGCAAGCCATGGCGCAATGATATCGCCTATAAACGCGGACGTGCCCGCGCCGGTCAGTACGATCCGCAGATCGTGCTTACGCAGCAGTGGCGTCAGGAAACTGTCAATCGAGGAGCGCAAATTATCGATGTTGTGGAGCGAGCGGATCCAGCTGGCAGGCTGCTGGCGGATCTCTTCTTCGGTCCAGGTGCCGGTGGTGGCGGTGGGAGTGATCTGTGGCATAACTCAATCCTTAGTCGTGTGAATTCCACATCAGACGCTGGCAAATGTGTCGCTATCTTTCGTTTCGTTTCACTTGTTCACTTAAGCAGTTAAATAAAATCTATAGAAAAGAAATCGAAAGTTCAATGAAAGAAAAGAAATAAAACGAAAAGTGTGATCGCGAAAGGAAAGGCTAATCTTAAGGAAAGGAAAAGAAAGGCCTTACGGTTTGGCGCCGTAAAGCCAAAAGGAGACACAATAAAAGGGCTAAAGGGGGAGAGCCTGGCCCTGAATCCAGATCTGCTGAAGGTGTAAACCGTCATCCAGCGCAATAATATTGGCGCGTTTCCCTGGCGCTAAGGAGCCAAGCTGATGATCAATGCCCAGCAGGCGGGCAGGATGCAGCGAAGCCATATGAATAGCCTCTTCTGCTGTCACACCCACATGTTCCACCATATGCCTGACGGCGGCATCCAGCGACAGCGTGCTTCCCGCCAGCCCGCCGGAGACGGTTTTCACTACGCCGTGGTGCATTGTGACCTCTTCGCCACAGAGCATATACCGCCCGTCCGGCATACCTGCCGCCTGCATGGCATCGGTAATCAGCACCACGCGGTCCTTCGCACAGCAGCTGCATATACGCATGGCGCCCGGATGAACATGATGACCGTCGGCAATAAGCTCCAGCCACGCCCGCTTGTCCGTCAGCCCGGCACCGACCATACCCGGCGCTCTGTGATGCAGCCCCGTCATACCGTTAAAGCAGTGCACCAGCCCGTCTGCACCGGCGTCAAAGGCGGCGAGGGTTTGCTCGTACGTGGCGCCACTGTGGCCCAGCATCACACGGATACCCCGCTGCTTCAGGTGGCGAATGGCCTGTAGCGCGCCGGGCTTTTCCGGTGCCAGTGCCACCACCTTCAGCGTGTTTTGCGATACCGCAATCAACGCGTCCAGCTCGGCGATATCCAGTTCACGAAACAGTGCAGGCGGATGCGCCCCTTTGTTCTGCGGCGTAAAGTACGGGCCCTCCAGATAGCTGCCCAGAATCTGCGCGCCAGGGCCGCCTGACTGACAGCGTCGGGCGATCCGCGTGAGTGCGCCGTGAATCGCCTCCAGCGGCGCGGTGACCGTCGTGGGTAAAAATGCCCCGACGCCTTCACGTGCTTTATGAAGAGCCAAAACGTTCAGCGCATCGGGGGCGTCATCCATCACATCCACACCCATGCCACCATGAACGTGAATATCGATGTACGCCGGACAAAGCTGCCCGGCATCGCGGGCGTTAACCCCCGCCGGGACAGGTTCAATCGCCGTGATAACGCCGTTCTCGATACGAAGCTGGTGGTCATCCAGCCAGCCCTGTTCGGTCAGTACCCGCCGCGCGCGCAGTAGCTGACTCATATCCCTTCCTCAGCGGGAGCTTCCTCGCGACAGCGGCCAAGCTCATCTACCAGGCTCGTCAGACCACGGTGACCACACTCCAGCGCCTGCCGACGAAACGCTTCGCTGCTCAGACCCTCACGTTCGAGCACCATCTCCAGCAGCAATTGCAGGTTGGTGCCGGTGATCACTTCGCTGCCCGGTCTTTTCATAGCGAGCGTAGAAGCAACGCGAAACGGCGTCCCGCCCAGCAGATCGGTAAGGAACACAATATCGTGCCGGGCATCGAGCTCGCTCACCGCCTGCTCAAGCTCCGCGGTCAGCCGCGCGGTGGTGGAGGTTTCCGGAAAATCGATGGCGATAAACTGCGGCTGCTCGCCGAGGATTTGCTTCATAGCCTGCTCAAGCCCGCTGGCAAATCCACCGTGACCCGTCAAAATAATGCCTAACATCGCAACCTCTTTGTTTTTACAGGAAGTGACAGAATTTACCGACAACACCCAGCACCACGGTGATACCAATCAGCCGCAGCGGGCTCCAGCCACGACGCACTAACCAGAACATGGTCAGGGTGTAGACCAGCGGCAGAAACGCAGGCATCAGCTTATCGATAACGTCAGCCTGCAGTTTAACGACCGCATCCCCGGCTTTGATTTCGAGTGTGGTATTGAGACGAACATAGGTTGCCACCAGCGCACCGATTACCGTCATCCCGACGATGGAAGCCGCATGGCCGACCTTTTTAGTATTGGCTTTGATCAACGGAATGGCTGCGACGCCCATCCGGTAAGCGTAATGCGCCAGGCCAAAACGCAGGCCGAGATGCACAACGTTAAACAGCACGATAAACACCACCGCACCCAGAATCGAACCTTGCAGCGCCAGGCTGGCGCCAATACCGCCGCAGATAGGCAGCAGGGTCAGCCAGAACATGGCGTCACCAATGCCGCCAAGCGGGGCACCGACGGCAATTTTGGTGCTCTGAATACTGTTTACATCCTGTTTGGAGCGTTCCATCGCCAGAATAATGCCAATAACAAAGGTCACCAGGAACGGGTGGGTATTAAAGAACCCCATGTGACCTTTCATGGCGCGTGCCAGATCGCGCTTGTTGGTATGGATCTTTTTCAACGCAGGCAGTAATCCATAAAGCCAGCCGGAGGCCTGCATACGTTCATAGTTGAATGAGGCCTGCAGCAGCATAGAACGCCAGGCGACGCGGTTGATGTCCTTTTTGGTCAGTTCGGCACCGATGCTCTGGTCTTCGTAGACGTTTTCATTGACGCCGGTCAGCAGCGTCTCTTCGCTTTCAGACACGCCCGGTAATGTTGTGTGATTAGATGCCATCTTCGAATTCCTCTTTCTGGGCTGCAGGTGCCGCCGGTTCAGGTGATTTGCGCATCAGGTCTATCAAAGCCATGGCCAGCGCGGCAGCGGCAATCGCCAGAACCGGAAGCTTGAACCAGGCCGCAGCGACAAAACCGATAATGAAGTAGGGGATGTAGACGTTTTTCATCATTATTTTGAGCAGCACGGCAAAGCCAATGGCAGGCATGATGCCGCCCGCGACGCCAAGGCCATCAATCAGGCGCTCCGGCAGCACATCAATGGCGGTTTTCGCGTGCTCCGCACCAAAGTAAATGGGCAGAAATGCGCACAAGAAATAGAAGAGGCCAAGTGCCAGCAGAGCCAGATAGTTAACCCGTTCAATGCCGTTGGTATCTGCATTAGCCGCCATGCGATCGCAGCGGGACATCACGCCGGACATTACCGAGAAGAGGAAAGTAATTCCCATCTGTACCGCGACGGCAAACGGCACGGCGACCCCGACGGCGATATCCGGTTTCACGCCTGTGGTGATGGCAAACGTGGTCCCGACGATGGTGCCGATAATGACGTTTGGCGGCTGTGCGCCCGCGAGCGGTGCCAGACCCATCCAGACCAGCTCTAACGTCCCGCCGGTTAAAATCCCGGTGTGCAGATCGCCAAGGATCAGGCCAACCAGCGGCCCGAGTACGACCGGACGGTGCATGTGTGTTAAGCCATTAAACATATCCAGACCCGCGATAAAGGCGAGAAGCCCCAGCGCGAAAGCCTGCAACAGACTGATTTCCATTGTGAATCCCTCAAAGCAGTTTAAAGAGATCCAAAGCAGTCTCTGTTGGAACGCCCTGAACGAAGCATTCCACCCCGGCCGCTTTCAGGCCGTTGAAGGCGGCTATGTCGTCCGCGTCTACAGATACCGTTTTGGCAATTTGTTGTTTGCCACTGGCGTAGTGCATGTTTCCTACGTTGATACGGGTGATGGGCACGCCCCCCTCAACCAGCTTCAGAAAATCAGCGGGAGATTTACAGACCAGCAGAATTTTCTGGCGATCAGCGGCGCGATGAATGTTGTCGATCACTTTTTGCAATGACCAGAAACGCACGGCGATCCCCTCCGCGAGCACCATTTCCATCAGGTTCTGTTGAACCGGATCCTCTGCCACCTCGTCATTCGCGACCAGTACCAGGTTCGCCCCCGCGAACCCCACCCATTGCACGCCCACCTGACCGTGGATCAGACGTTCATCAATTCGGCATAAGACAATGTTTGGCATAGCTTTTTCCTCTTTTTAATTATGCATGCTGAGTCGTTACGCCTTCGCAGGCGGCGTGGTACTGCTGAAGTATGTCCTGAATGTGGTTGATGATGAGTTCTCGCGGCGTTGACTTGAGAGCCCCCTCGCGAACTTTGCTGTACTGCAACGGCAAATACTGGCTAATCAGCGGCAACGGTAGCGGTTCGTCCGCCAGGTTACGCACCAAACGTTCAAAGGCATCGTCAATCTGGCTGTCCGGCCAGTAGTAGCGTACGCGGTCAGAGTAGCTGTAGCCACGCGCCAGGCGGCGTGCGTTGCTGTCGCCATGGTAGTGGCTTTGCCAGTATTCCGGCCGATCGAGCATCACGTTTTCCAGCACGTGACGCAGGCCCGAGCTGGCTTTCGCTGGCAGCAGCTCTTCTTCTATGGCAGCCAGCGCAAAGAGTGCCTCACGCAGAGCGAAGGTAAGGGCCGGGCCGACTTTTAAAATGGCGAAGTGATCCTTTACCAGCTGGCGAAGCGCCTGTGGCGTCTGGTAGTCGGTAGAGTGCGCTTCAAAAACCAGCGTATCGTAGGCTTCAACCATGGTGCTCAGGGCATGGGCTTTTTGCGGCTGGTAGTCACAGACGTGCGCATGGTCGAACTCCACGCCAGGCTGAACCACCAGGCCAATAATGCGTGGCCAGATGTCACCTAACCCTTCCTTTTCGAACGCATGACGATGCGCCTCAAGCGTCGCGCGAGCCGCGTCCGGCGTGGTGACTTCAAGCTCGGTAAGCGTTTCGTGTGCGCCACCCGGCACAGGGACTTCAGTGCCAATGACATAGACCAGATCGGATTCACCAGACTGTTCACGGCAGGTCTGTTCGGCGACTTTCGCCAGACGTGCCGCGCGTTCGGCGACGATCGCGTCGGTCAAAGGAACCGGATCATCCTCGCAGGACATACTGCAGTCGAGGTGGACCTTTTTGAACCCGGCTGCGACATAGCTTTTGATAAGATCGTCAGCATTGGCCATCGCTTGCTGCGCGGGCAGGTGTTGCCAGCGGTTTGGCCCTAAGTGGTCGCCGCCGAGGATCAACTGTGACGCGGGGAAGCCAAGAGAGTCCGCCAGCTTGCGGACGAACCCGTAAAAGTCGGCGGGCGTCATGCCGGTGTAACCGCCAAACTGATCGACCTGGTTTGAGGTTGCTTCAATCAGCAGCGGCGTTTGTTGCGAATGGGCGTAACGAATTGCAGCTTCAAGTACTAATGGATGTGCGGAACAGACGGCATAAATCCCGTTTGAATTCCCCCGTTTATGTTGTTCCACCATATCAGTCAGATGTTTCACTTTCCTCTCCATTTCGGATGGTGATGGTATTCATCTTTCGTTTTGTTTCATTTGATACTGCATTATGGTGGTATAAAAATAAAACGAAAGATAATAGTTTTCCGATCTGTTTCACAAAAGAAACGAAATGAAAGGTTTCAGCGTCGGGAAGGGGAGGGTAAGAACGGTAGATGGGGCTTGCATTCCCCTAAAAGAAAGGCCTTAATAGGCAAAACGAAATGAAACGAAAGTTTATTTATAAAGGATCGCGTATGAGCAGCACTGATTCCTCCGCGGAAAAGCGCATCACCGGCACCAGTGAAAGGCGAGAGCAGATCATTCAGCGGTTGCGGGCGCAGGGAAGCGTACAGGTTAACGATCTTTCCCATTTATACGGCGTGTCGACGGTAACGATCCGCAACGATCTGGCTTTTCTGGAGAAGCAAGGTATCGCCGTTCGTGCCTATGGCGGCGCGTTGATTTGCGAAGGCAATGTGCCGGGCGTTGAACCCTCCGTTGAAGATAAAAGCTCGCTGAATACTGCCGTGAAGCGCAGCATCGCGAAAGTTGCCGCAGAACTGGTAAAGCCAGGGCATCGCATCATTCTGGATTCGGGTACCACAACGTTTGAAATTGCCCGAATGCTGCGCCAGCACACGGATGTGATTGCCATGACCAATGGCATGAACGTCGCGAACGCTTTGCTGGAAGCGGAAGGAGTGGAACTGCTGATGACAGGCGGGCATCTGCGCCGTCAGTCGCAATCCTTCTATGGCGACCAGGCGGAGCAGTCATTACAGAATTATCACTTCGATCTTTTGTTCCTGGGCGTTGATGCCATCGATCTCGATCGCGGTGTGAGCACGCACAACGAAGACGAGGCGCGCCTCAACCGCCGGATGTGCGAAGTGGCAGAGCGTATTATTGTCGTGACCGACTCCAGCAAATTTAACCGCTCGAGCCTGCATAAAATCATTGATACACAACGGATTGATATGATTATTGTCGATGAAGGCATTCCGGCGGAGAGCCTGGATGGGTTGCGTAAAAGCGGGATCGATGTGGTGCTGGTGAAAGGGTAGTTTCTCCCCTCACCCTAACCCTCTCCCCACAGGGGAGAGGGGACTGCTCGGTGCGGTTTTTACCCTCTCCACTGTGGAGAGGGCAGGGTGAGGGGCTATCACGTCACTGGCGCCGGGTTAAACACCGCCAGCTGATTGTGCAGCCCCCACTGGTCCGAGAAGGTTTTCTTCCTGCCGCTCGCCACATCCAGAATAAAGTGGAACAGCTTCCAGCCTACCTCTTCTATGCTCTCTTCCCCGGTGGCGATGGTGCCTGCATTAATGTCCATTAAGTCATACCAGCGGTTAGCCAGCTCAGTGCGGGTCGCCATTTTAATCACAGGCACCGCCATCAGGCCGTACGGCGTACCGCGTCCGGTGGTAAAGACCTGCACCGTAATACCGGAAGCCACCTGCTGGGTGCCGCAAACAAAGTCACTGGCCGGGGTGGCCGCGTAGATCAAACCGCGTTTCGTTGGACGCTGGCCCGGCGAGAGGACTTCTGCAATGGCACTTTGACCGGATTTGGCGATAGAGCCGAGCGCTTTTTCCACCACGTTCGCCAGCCCCCCTTTTTTGTTCCCCGGAGAGGGGTTGGCGCTGCGGTCGGTTTTTCCCATATCGAGGTAATTATCGTACCAGGCCATCTCTTCGAGCAGGCGTTTGCCCACCTCTTCGTTGATGGCGCGTGGCGTGAGTAGATGAATGGCATCTCGCACTTCTGTCACTTCAGAGAACATCACCGTGGCCCCGCAGCGAACAAACAGGTCGGAGGCATAACCCACCGCCGGGTTGGCGGTCACGCCGGAAAACGCATCGCTGCCGCCACATTGTGTACCAATCACCAGCTCGGAAGCCGGGCAGGTCTCACGTTGACGCGTATTGAGTTTAGCCAGATGACGCTCTGCAACCTGAAGGATATCGTCAACCATCGAACGGAAACCAACGTGGTGTTCGTCCTGCAGACGTACAATGCTGGCCTCATCGGCCGGAATGGCTTTTACATCCTCGGTGCCCTGCAGCAGGCGCTCAGGCTGTAGTTTTTCACACCCCAGGCCTATCACCATCACTTCGCCACCAAAGTTCGGGTTCAGGGCGATATTGTGGATAGTTCGGATTGGCACCACGGCCGCAGGGGCATTGATCGCCACGCCGCAGCCGTAAAGGTGATTCAGCCCCACCACGCCATCAACGTTCGGGTACTTTGGCAGCAGATCGCGCTCAATGAGTTTCACCACGTAATCCACCACGCCTGCCACACAGTGAACGCTGGTGGTAATGCCGAGCAGATTCTTGGTTCCAACGCTGCCGTCTGCGTTGCGATAGCCTTCAAAGGTGTACCCTTCCAGCGGTGGCAGCGGCTCCGGGACGCGGGTCGCCAGCGGCAGGGTGTTCAACGGTGGGGCTTCTGGCAGCTCAACCAGAGACTCATCAATCCAGCTGCCTTGCTGAATGGCACGGACGGCATAGCCAATGACTTCACCATAACGCACGATTTCACCCTGGGCCGGGATATCCACCAGCGCCACTTTATGCCCCTGCGGAATATGTTCAATCAGCTCCAGACCATCCGGGAAGCGGGTTCCGGCTTTTAAGCCATTGTCGTTCACAATAATTGCCACATTATCCGTGTCGTGAACTTTTATATAGAACGCCGTCGGCAACGCTTGTCGAATTTCAATGTCGGCCATTGTTCAATATTCTCCAGCAAAGAATCTGATAATAAATACAGCCAATTTTCTTATGGCAAAAATAAAAACGCAGCTTGCGAAAATAGAGCATGTCAGGAGACAGAGCGTGAGAATGTGATCGCGATCGCTCCCGAACCAGTAATGGCTGATTCTGTGCATCAGCGCCCAGTGGTTTGTGCATATGCTCAAAATATTATTGAAACAGAGCGTAACACTTGAGCATTAAAACAATGTGCTGCCGGAAAGTGGCGATTATACTGAATGACGATTTTATCACGCCGAAATTGAGAATAAATATAACGCTGGTAATAAATATACTGACCAGGGCTGCGGAATTAAAAAGGTAAATACGATGAATAACGCTATCTTCCCAAATAAATTTAAAGCGGCGCTTGCGGCGCACCAGATTCAAATTGGATGCTGGTCCGCACTGGCAAACCCAAACAGCACCGAAGTGCTGGGTCTGGCGGGGTTCGACTGGCTGGTGCTTGATGGCGAGCATGCGCCGAACGATATCAGCACCTTTATTCCGCAGCTGATGGCGCTCAAAGGCAGCCAGAGCGCGCCGGTGGTCCGCGTTCCCACGAACGAGCCGGTGATCATCAAGCGCCTGCTGGATATCGGCTTCTACAACTTCCTGATCCCGTTTGTCGAAACGCAGGAGGAGGCGGCACAGGCCGTGGCGTCAACACGCTATCCGCCGGAAGGGATCCGCGGCGTCTCCGTTTCGCATCGCGCCAACATGTTTGGCACCGTACCGGACTACTTTGCGCAGTCCAACAGCAACATCACCATTCTGGTACAGATTGAGAGTCAGCAGGGTGTCGATAACGTGGATGCCATCGCCGCCACCGAGGGCGTGGACGGCATTTTCGTCGGCCCAAGCGATCTGGCGGCCGCGTTTGGGCACCTGGGCAATGCGGGTCACCCGGATGTGCAGCGCGCCATCCAGCACATCTTTGCCCGCGCCAAAGCGCACGGCAAACCGTGTGGCATTCTGGCGCCGGTTGAAGCAGACGCACGCCGCTATCTGGAGTGGGGCGCGACCTTCGTTGCCGTCGGCAGCGACCTCGGCGTATTCCGTTCTGCGACGCAGAAATTAGCGGACGCTTTTAAAAATAACCATCTTGAGGAAAACAGATTATGACGCTGAAAGTGGGTTTTATTGGCCTCGGCATTATGGGCAAACCAATGAGTAAAAACCTCATCAAAGCAGGATACTCCCTGGTGGTTTCAGACCATAATTCGCAGGCTGTGGCCGAAGTGATGGCGGCTGGCGCAGAAACCGCCACCACAGCCAAAGCCATTGCCGAGCAGTGCGATGTCATTATCACCATGCTGCCAAACTCTCCCCATGTAAAAGAGGTCGCGCTGGGTGAGAACGGCATTATCGACGGCGCGAAGCCGGGCCTGGTGTTGATCGACATGAGCTCCATCGCACCGCTGGCCAGCCGGGAAATCAGCGAGGCGCTGAAAGCGAAAGGCGTCGAGATGCTCGATGCCCCGGTGAGCGGCGGTGAACCGAAAGCCATCGACGGCACGTTGTCGGTCATGGTCGGCGGCGATAAGGCGATTTTCGACAAATACTACGATCTGATGAAAGCGATGGCCGGTTCCGTGGTGCACACCGGGGAGATTGGCGCGGGTAACGTAACCAAGCTGGCAAACCAGGTGATTGTGGCGCTGAATATTGCCGCCATGTCGGAGGCGCTCACTCTGGCCACCAAAGCGGGCGTCAACCCGGATCTGGTTTACCAGGCGATCCGCGGTGGGCTGGCGGGTAGCACGGTGCTGGACGCTAAAGCGCCGATGGTGATGGATCGTAACTTCAAACCCGGTTTCCGTATCGACCTGCACATTAAAGATCTGGCTAACGCGCTGGACACTTCTCACGGCGTAGGGGCCCAACTGCCGCTGACCGCCGCCGTCATGGAGATGATGCAGGCGCTACGTGCTGATGGCCTGGGCACCGCTGACCACAGTGCCATTGCGTGCTACTACGAAAAACTGGCGAAGGTGGAAGTCTCCCGCTAATTTCGGCTTCCCTACAACCAAGGGTGACAGCGGCGTGCAAACCCACTATACTGCGCGCCGAAGCTGACCAGACAGTCGCCGCTTCGTCGTCGTCCACCTTCGGGTGGAGACGGGCGGAGGGGAGGAAAGTCCGGGCTCCATAGGGCAGGGTGCCAGGTAACGCCTGGGGGGGGAACCCACGACCAGTGCAACAGAGAGCAAACCGCCGATGGCCCACGCAAGTGGGATCAGGTAAGGGTGAAAGGGTGCGGTAAGAGCGCACCGCGCGGCTGGTAACAGTCCGTGGCACGGTAAACTCCACCCGGAGCAAGGCCAAATAGGGGTTCACATGGTACGGCCCGTACTGAACCCGGGTAGGCTGCTTGAGCCAGTGAGCGATTGCTGGCCTAGATGAATGACTGTCCACGACAGAACCCGGCTTATCGGTCAGCTTCAACTTCTTAGAAAACCCCGCTTCGGCGGGGTTTTTGCTTAATGGGTATGTACGCAGGTTAAGCGCAGCGCCACCCGGCAACCTCCCAAACGACACCAATTCTCATATTTGCGACATTAAGCACATTTCACTGTTTTCTCCATTCATTTCCGCTCTGCTGTCTAAGCCTGATCGTTATCACAAAATTTACCGCTAAAAAATCATGAATTCTGAGTATGATTAATTTGTTATGAATGTTAACTGGATGATCCCGAATGTTTTCTTATTTGATATGCATATTTTGAAATTAAAAACATTCACCCTAAGAATGTGTGACGTATTCCACTCTTTCCCGAACCTCTGTCAAATTACGCCCGTAAATTTCGAAAAACTGAAAGAATGTTTCACATGAATAATGGCTATTTATTGTTCTTTAATTGCCTGAAAGATAGTCTTTATTGATTTTTTAAACGCAGCAAAATTTATCCGGGTTATCGCCATAAAATAAATTTATTACCGCCATTTTTGTTGATCAATATCAGCGTAATAGCGTATTTGGTTGGTTGTATTTTATTGATTTAAAAGGTTTTTAATGGGGTTGTGTAGTTCCTGGTAAGGGTGCGAAAAGGCAAATTGTGAGTAACAGCACATACCCCCTGAAACAATATTGAGTAGAATCCACCCCGTCATAGGGAAATAAGCGCAGAATATTATGAACACTATTATTCTACCGAAAACACAGCACCTCGTGGTATTTCAGGAAGTCATTAAAAGTGGCTCCATAGGTTCTGCAGCAAGACAACTGGGTCTGACGCAACCCGCCGTCAGCAAAATTATCAGTGACATCGAATCTTACTTCGGTGTGGAAGTGATGGTACGTAAAAACACGGGTGTAAAACTGACGGCGGCGGGCCAGGTTCTGCTCTCGTACTCAGAGTCGATCACCCGTGAGATGAAAAACATGGTGAGCGAGATTAACAGCCTCAGTTTCAGCACCGTCATGGACGTCTCGTTTGGTTATCCCTCGCTGATTGGCTTCACGTTCCTCTCTGAAATGATCAAAAAATTCAAGGAAGTATTCCCGAAAGCGCGGGTCTCCATGTATGAAGCGCAGCTCTCTTCTTTCCTTCCCGCCATTCGTGACGGGCGGCTGGACTTTGCCATCGGCACGCTGAGTGATGAAATGCTGCTGCAGGATCTGCATGTCGAGCCGCTGTTCGAGTCTGAATTTGTGCTGGTGGCCAGCAAATCACGAACGTGCACCGCCCCGACGACACTGGCATCGCTCACCCATGAGCAGTGGGTGATGCCGCAAACCGACATGGGCTACTACAAAGAACTTCTGACCACCCTGCAAGACAACCACATCAGTATTGAAAACATCGTCCAGACCGATTCCGTCGTCACCATTTATAACCTTGTCCTCAATGCCGACTACCTGACGGTGATCCCCCGCGACATGATTGCGCCGTTCGGTTCAGAGCAGTTTATAGTGCTGCCAGTGGAAGATGAATTACCGGTGGCACGCTATGCCGCCGTGTGGTCAAAAAATTACAGAATTAAAAAATCAGCGTCAGTGTTAGTTGAGCTGGCGAAACAATATGCGTCACTGACCAGTGAACGACGACGATGAATAATTAATTTCCAAATAAGTACTGCCTATTTTTTGAAAAACACCCCAGAGCTTATTTTAGCTGTGCTCTGATACCCTGACTTTGCCCGAAAAGAATGAATTATTATAACGAGGATATTATGCATATTACCTACGATCTCCCGGTAACCATTGAAGATATTCAGGACGCCAGAAAACGACTGGCAGGAAAGATATATAAAACCGGCATGCCGCGCTCGAATTATCTCAGCGAACGCTGTAAGGGTGAAATCTTTCTGAAGTTTGAAAATATGCAGCGTACCGGCTCCTTCAAAATTCGCGGCGCGTTCAATAAATTAAGCTCGCTGACCGATGCTGAAAGACGTAAAGGGGTTGTGGCCTGCTCTGCGGGAAACCATGCGCAGGGCGTCTCCCTTTCCTGTGCCATGCTCGGCATCGACGGCAAAGTGGTGATGCCGATGGGCGCGCCAAAATCCAAAGTTGCCGCCACGCGTGACTACTCGGCGGAAGTGGTGCTGCACGGCGAGAACTTCAACGACACGATCGCCAAAGTGAGCGAAATCGTTGAGATGGAAGGGCGCATTTTTATCCCGCCTTACGATGACCCGAAAGTGATCGCCGGCCAGGGCACGATCGGCCTCGAAATTCTCGAAGATTTATACGATGTGGATAACGTCATTGTGCCCATCGGCGGTGGCGGGTTAATTGCTGGCATCGCAACGGCAATAAAATCGATTAACCTGACCATTAATATTATCGGCGTACAGTCTGAAAACGTTCACGGCATGGCGGCGTCGTATCAGGCGGGTGAAATTATTAACCATCGGGTTACCGGCACATTAGCAGACGGCTGCGACGTTTCTCGTCCGGGTAAATTAACCTTCGAAATTGTTCGTGAATTAGTCGACGACATTGTGCTGGTCAGCGAAGACGATATTCGTAACAGCATGATTGCGTTAATTCAGCGAAACAAAGTGGTGACCGAAGGGGCGGGGGCGCTGGCCTGCGCGGCGTTATTGAGCGGCAAGCTCGACCATTATATTCAGGGGCGCAAAACCGTCTGCATTATTTCCGGCGGCAATATCGATCTCTCTCGTGTTTCCCAAATTACCGGCTTCGTTGACGCATAAGGATGACCTATGAGCAACACTGAAAGCATTATCGTTGGCCAGACAAAAACGTCCTCCTGGCGTAAGTCAGACACCACCTGGACGCTGGGATTGTTTGGTACCGCCATTGGCGCAGGCGTGCTGTTCTTCCCTATACGTGCAGGTTTTGGCGGCTTGATCCCTATCCTGCTGATGCTGCTTCTCGCGTTCCCGATTGCGTTCTACTGCCACCGCGCGCTGGCGCGTCTGTGCCTGTCCGGTAGCAACGTTTCCGGCAATATCACCGAAACGGTGGAGGAGCATTTTGGTAAAACAGGCGGAGTGGTCATCACGTTCCTCTACTTCTTCGCCATTTGCCCGCTACTGTGGATTTACGGCGTCACCATTACCAACACCTTTATGACCTTCTGGGAAAACCAGCTCCAGATGCCGGCGCTAAACCGCGGCGTGGTGGCGCTGTTCCTGCTGCTGCTGATGGCCTTTGTGATCTGGTTCGGTAAAGACCTGATGGTGAAGGTCATGAGCTATCTGGTGTTCCCGTTTATCGCCAGTCTGGTGCTGATTTCCCTGTCACTGATCCCTTACTGGAACTCGGCGGTGATCGACCAGGTTAACCTGAGCGATATCGCCTTCACCGGCCATGACGGCATACTGGTGACGGTGTGGCTGGGGATCTCCATCATGGTCTTCTCCTTTAACTTCTCACCAATTGTCTCCTCGTTTGTGGTCTCCAAGCGCGAAGAGTACGAACCGGAATTCGGTAAAGACTTCACCGAGCAGAAATGTTCCAGAATCATCGGCCGCGCCAGCCTGCTGATGGTCGCCGTGGTGATGTTCTTCGCCTTTAGCTGCCTGTTTACGCTCTCTCCGCAGAACATGGCTGATGCCAAAGCGCAGAACATTCCGGTGCTCTCTTATCTGGCGAACCATTTTGCGTCGATGTCAGGCACCAAATCGACGTTTGCGACGGTGCTGGAATACGGCGCCTCTATCATCGCGCTGGTCGCAATCTTCAAATCTTTCTTCGGCCACTATCTGGGCACGCTGGAAGGGCTGAACGGCCTGATCCTGAAGTTCGGGTACAAGGGCGATAAGAAGAAGGTCTCGGTGGGCAAACTGAACACCATCAGCATGGTCTTCATTATGGGCTCCACCTGGGTTGTCGCGTATGCCAACCCGAACATTCTGGACCTTATTGAGGCCATGGGAGCACCCATCATCGCTTCTCTGCTGTGCCTGCTGCCGATGTATGCCATCCGCAAAGCCCCGGCAATGGCGAAGTATAAGGGCAGACCCGAGAACATCTTCGTCACCGTTGTCGGCCTGCTGACCATCCTGAATATCGTTTACAAACTGTTCTAAATCAATGCTCAGGAAGAGCGGAGTCACACCATGATTGAGTTTCCGGTTGTACTGGTTATTAACTGCGGTTCGTCCTCTGTTAAGTTTTCAGTACTCGATGCCAGCAACTGCGATGCCCTGATGACGGGCATTGCCGACGGTATCAACACTGAAAAAGCCTTTATTTCCGTGAACGGGGGTGAGCCAGCCACACTGGCTCACCATGACTACGAAGGGGCGCTGGCTGCCATCGCCCTGGAGCTGGAGAAGCGTGACCTGATGAGCAGCGTGGCCTTAATTGGCCACCGCATTGCCCACGGCGGTGAACGCTTCAGCGAGTCGACCCTTATCACGGAGCAGGTTATCAATGAGATCCGCCAGGTTTCTTCTCTGGCACCACTGCACAACTACGCCAACTTAAGCGGTGTGGAAGCGGCGGAACGCCTGTTCCCGAACGTTCAGCAGGTGGCGGTGTTTGACACCAGTTTCCATCAGACGCTGCCGCCGCAGGCGTATCTTTACGGGTTGCCGTACCGCTATTTTGAGGAGCTGGGCGTGCGGCGCTACGGTTTTCACGGTACTTCCCACCGCTACGTTGCCGGGCAGGCGCATGCGCTTCTCGGACTTTCACCGGACGACAGTGGGTTAGTGATTGCACACCTGGGTAATGGCGCGTCGATTTGCGCGGTTCGTAATGGCAAAAGCGTCGATACCTCGATGAGGATGACGCCGCTGGAAGGGCTGATGATGGGCACGCGCTGTGGCGACGTGGATTTTGGCGCGATGGCGTGGATTGCCCAGCAAACCGGCCAGTCGTTCGAGGATCTGGAGCGTGTGGTTAACAAAGAATCTGGCTTGCTGGGGATCTCCGGGATTTCCGCCGATCTCAGGACGCTGGAAAAAGCCTGGCGCGAGGGAAATCCGCGGGCGCAGCTGGCGATAAAAACCTTTGTGCACCGCATTGCACGGCATATCGCCGGACACGCGGCGTCGCTGCATCGCCTGGACGGGGTGGTGTTTACCGGAGGGATTGGCGAGAACTCTACGCTCATCCGCAGGCTGGTAACAGAACACCTCAAGGTCTTTGGCATCATCCTCGACGAGACCCGCAACGCCCTGCCTGGCAGCGCGGGTGAACGCATCATCAGCGCCGATACGTCCCGCGTGGCGTGTGCGGTGATCCCTACCAATGAAGAAAAAATGATCGCGCTGGACGCCCTCCGTCTTGGGAAGGTTACCCCGGCTGCGGCTTACGCCTGACAGAGCGAGAATCTCATGAAAGTAACGATTGATACGCGCGTTGCGCCTTACAGCGACGCATGGGCCGGGTTTCGCGGTGAAGAATGGAAAGACGCCGTTAACGTGCGCGATTTTATTCAGCATAACTACACCCCTTATGAAGGCGACGAAACTTTCCTCGCGCAGGCGACGCCAGCAACGACGGCGCTGTGGCAAAAGGTGATGGTGGGGATTCGCCAGGAAAATGCCACCCACGCCCCGGTGGATTTCGATACCAACATCGCCACCACCATTACCGCTCACGGACCGGGCTATATCGACCGGGAGCTGGAGACCATCGTCGGCCTGCAAACCGATAAGCCGCTCAAGCGCGCCCTGCATCCGTATGGTGGGATCAACATGATCCGCAGCTCGTTCGAAGCCTACGGCCGCGAGATGGATCCGCAGTTCGAATACCTGTTTACCGACCTGCGTAAAACCCATAACCAGGGCGTGTTTGACGTCTACTCGCCGGAGATGATGCGTTGCCGTAAATCGGGCGTACTGACCGGGCTGCCGGACGGCTACGGACGCGGGCGCATCATCGGCGACTACCGCCGCGTGGCGCTGTACGGCATCAGCTATCTGGTTCGTGAGCGTGAACTGCAGTTCGCGGATCTGCAGCCGAGACTGGAACGCGGCGAGGATCTGGAGGCGACGATCCGCCTGCGCGAAGAGCTGGCGGAGCATAAGCGTGCGCTGCTGCAGATCCAGCAGATGGCGGCGAACTACGGTTTTGATATCTCGCGTCCGGCGATGAACGCGCAAGAAGCGGTGCAGTGGCTGTACTTTGCCTACCTGGCCGCGGTGAAATCCCAGAACGGTGGGGCGATGTCGCTGGGGCGTACCGCGTCATTCCTCGATATCTACATTGAACGCGATATGCAGGCCGGACGCCTGAGCGAGGTACAGGCCCAGGAGCTTATCGACCACTTCATCATGAAGATCCGTATGGTGCGTTTCCTGCGTACGCCGGAGTTCGACACGCTCTTCTCTGGCGATCCGATCTGGGCGACGGAGGTGATTGGCGGAATGGGGCTGGACGGCCGCACGCTGGTGACCAAAAACAGCTTCCGCTATCTGCACACGCTGCACACCATGGGGCCTGCGCCAGAGCCAAACCTGACGATCCTGTGGTCTGAACAACTGCCGATCGCGTTCAAGAAATACGCCGCGCAGGTCTCGATTGTCACCTCGTCGCTGCAGTATGAGAACGACGATCTGATGCGTGCCGACTTCAACAGCGACGACTACGCCATTGCCTGCTGCGTCAGCCCGATGGTGATCGGCAAGCAGATGCAGTTCTTTGGTGCCCGCGCCAACCTGGCGAAAACGTTGCTGTATGCGATCAACGGCGGGGTGGATGAGAAGCTGAAGATCCAGGTCGGGCCGAAAACCGCGCCGCTGCTGGACGAGGTGCTGGACTACGACACCGTGATGGCGAGCCTGGATCACTTTATGGACTGGCTGGCGGTGCAGTACATCAGCGCGCTGAATCTCATTCACTACATGCATGATAAGTACAGCTACGAAGCCTCGCTGATGGCGCTGCACGATCGGGACGTCTACCGCACCATGGCCTGCGGTATCGCCGGACTGTCGGTGGCCGCCGATTCCCTGTCGGCCATTAAATATGCGACGGTGAAACCGGTGCGCGACCATACCGGTCTGGCGGTCGATTTTGTCATTGAAGGGGATTATCCGCAGTACGGTAACAACGACGATCGCGTGGACAGCATCGCCTGTGACCTGGTGGAGCGCTTTATGAAGAAAATTCAGGCGTTACCAACCTATCGTAACGCGGTGCCGACCCAGTCGATCCTGACCATCACCTCGAACGTGGTGTACGGCCAGAAGACCGGCAACACGCCAGACGGACGCCGGGGCGGCACGCCGTTTGCGCCGGGTGCCAACCCAATGCACGGACGTGACAGAAAAGGGGCAGTGGCGTCGTTAACCTCGGTTGCCAAGTTGCCGTTCACCTACGCCAAGGATGGGATCTCTTACACCTTCTCCATCGTGCCGCAGGCGCTGGGCAAGGACGAGCTGGTACGCAAAACCAACCTTGTGGGGCTGCTGGACGGGTACTTCCACCACGAAACAGCCATCGAGGGCGGGCAGCATCTGAACGTCAACGTCATGAACCGGGAAATGCTGCTGGACGCCATTGCGCACCCGGAAAATTACCCGAACCTGACGATCCGCGTTTCGGGGTATGCGGTGCGGTTTAATGCCCTGACCCGCGAGCAGCAGCAGGATGTGATTTCAAGGACGTTTACGCAGGTGATGTAATCCAGGCTAAGGCTGGGCCTCCCCTTTGGGGAGGCTTTTAATTTCGTGAATGTCATCTCGTTTAGAAAATATCCACCTTATTGAGTATTCCAAAAGCAAATCTTCCTCCAGCATTAGAAAAACCCTATTTATTTTGTGACTTTTTTCTCCCTCTCTCCGGCTATGATTTTCTCACACTAACAACAAGCACCTGCACTCTCTGACTTGCCATCGCTGGCGAACGGAAACCTATAAAAATTAATCAGTTACCCTACAAAAAAGCGAGTGCCTTATGGATACGGCTACAAACAGCAGTGTGATTGTGAATGATTCCCCCGCGGCAAGGCGGGCGGGAATGCGTGAGAGCGAATGGCGCGAGGCGATCAAGTTCGACAGTACCGATACGGGCTGGGTCATCATGAGTATCGGGATGGCCATCGGCGCGGGGATTGTTTTTCTCCCGGTGCAGGTCGGATTAATGGGGCTGTGGGTCTTTTTGCTCTCGTCCGTGATTGGATATCCGGCGATGTATTTATTCCAGCGCCTGTTTATTAATACGCTGGCGGAATCACCGGAATGCAAAGATTATCCGAGCGTCATTAGTGGATATCTCGGGAAAAACTGGGGCATCTTATTAGGCGCACTCTATTTTGTGATGCTGGTCATCTGGATGTTTGTCTATTCCACCGCCATTACCAACGACAGCGCCTCTTATTTGCAGACCTTTGGCGTTACCGACGGGCTACTCTCAGAAAACCCGTTCTACGGGTTAGTGCTGATCTGTATTCTGGTGGCCATCTCTTCCCGCGGTGAAAAGCTGCTGTTTAAAGTCTCCAGCCTGATGGTGTTGACCAAGCTATTTGTGGTTGCCGCGCTGGGCTTGTCGATGATTGGCCTCTGGCATTTAGCCAACGTAGGCATGCTGCCGCCGATGGGGCTGCTGATTAAAAACGCCATCATTACGCTTCCCTTTACCTTAACCTCAATTCTGTTTATTCAGACCTTAAGCCCGATGGTGATCTCCTACCGTTCACGGGAAAAGTCCGTTGAGGTGGCGCGTCATAAAGCGCTACGGGCCATGAATATCGCCTTTGGCGTGCTGTTTGTGACGGTATTCTTCTACGCCGTCTCCTTCACGCTGGCGATGGGGCACGATGAAGCGGTAAAAGCCTATGAGCAGAACATCTCTGCCCTGGCGATTGCGGCGCAGTTTATCAGCGGAGAGGGTGCGGGCTGGGTCAAAATCGTCAGCGTGATCCTCAATATCTTTGCTGTTATGACGGCCTTCTTCGGCGTCTATCTTGGCTTTCGCGAGGCCACGCAGGGCATCGTGATGAACATCCTGCGTCGCAAAATGCCGGCAGAGAAAATCAATGAAAACACCGTCCAGCGTGGGATTATGCTGTTCGCCATCCTTCTGGCCTGGAGCGCGATTGTGTTAAACGCGCCGGTGCTGAGCTTCACGTCTATTTGCAGCCCCATCTTCGGCATGGTGGGCTGTCTGATCCCTGCATGGCTAGTCTACAAGGTACCCGCCCTGCATAAATATAAAGGCGTATCACTGGTGATTATCATCATTACCGGGCTGCTGCTTTGTGTTTCTCCTTTCCTCGCATTCTCCTGAGGAGCAATTAAGGTCGTAACGATGTCTGAGCAAACTAACCCTTTATGGAATCATTTTATTCGCGCGGTGCAGGAAGAGGTTAAACCTGCGTTGGGGTGCACTGAACCTATCTCTCTGGCGCTGGCCTGTGCGATAGCCGCTGAGCACCTGCCCGGTGAGGTAACGCGCATTGAAGCATGGGTATCGCCCAATCTGATGAAAAATGGGCTTGGTGTAACGGTACCCGGCACCGGCATGGTCGGGCTACCCATTGCGGCGGCGCTGGGAGCGACGGGCGGGAATGCCCGCGCCGGGCTGGAGGTGCTAAAAGGGGCGTCAGCCGATGCGCTGGAACGCGCCAAAGCCCTGCTCAATGCGGGTCAGGTCCAGGTGAAACTGCAGGTGCCGTGCGAGGAAATCCTCTATTCGCGCGCCTGTGTTTATGCCGGAGAGGCCTCGGTCATGGTGACCATCGCAGGCGGGCATACTCGCGTGGTGGAGGTAGTCTGTGAGGGCGAAACACGCTTCACCCGTGATGAACAGCCGGGAGAGGCGGGTGACGATCCGCTGGAGGTGTTCT
This sequence comes from Enterobacter sp. SECR19-1250, assembly GCF_013391025.1. Classification (NCBI taxonomy): domain Bacteria; kingdom Pseudomonadati; phylum Pseudomonadota; class Gammaproteobacteria; order Enterobacterales; family Enterobacteriaceae; genus Enterobacter; species Enterobacter sp. SECR19-1250. The sequence goes on from NZ_JACASJ010000067.1 coordinate 23,711, forward strand.
CTCACACCACGCTGTCGGCGATCCTCACGTTCGTGGAGCAGGTTCCGTGTGAGGCGATCCGTTTTATTCTTCAGGCGGGGCAGCTTAACGATGCCCTTTCTCGTGAAGGGCTGAGCGGAAAATGGGGGCTGCATATTGGCGCGACGCTGAATAAGCAGCGCACGCGCGGATGGATGGCGAAGGATGTTGGCTCGGACATTGTTATCCGCACCAGCGCGGCCTCTGACGCCCGAATGGGCGGTGCTACGCTTCCGGCAATGAGCAATTCAGGGTCCGGCAATCAGGGGATCACCGCCACCATGCCGGTAGTGGTTGTGGCGGAGCACGTTCAGGCTGATGAGGAGCGGCTGGCCAGAGCGCTGATGCTGTCCCATCTTTCGGCGATCTATATCCACGCCCAGCTTCCCCGCCTGTCGGCGCTGTGCGCTGCGACAACCGCAGCGATGGGGGCGGCAGCCGGCATGGCCTGGCTGATGGGGGGAAACTATCAAACGATCGCGATGGCCATCAGCAGTATGATCGGTGACGTCAGTGGGATGATTTGCGACGGTGCATCCAACAGCTGCGCGATGAAAGTCTCAACCAGCGTCAGGAGTGCCTGGAAAGCGGTGATGATGGCGCTGGATGAGTCTGCCGTGACGGGCAATGAAGGGATTGTGGCGCACGATGTGGAACAGTCTATCTCGAACCTGTGCGCGTTAGCGTGCCGCTCAATGCAGGCAACGGACCGGCAGATTATTGAGATTATGGCGAGTAAGGTGTAGCGAGTTCAGGGGCTCGATCGGTTCCCTCTCCCTGTGGGAGAGGGTTAGGGTGAGGGCATTCTCTACACCGGAAAATCAATCAGCAGCGCACGCAGCGGCGTATCGGCCACCAGCGTAATATTCGCTTCATCACGAATAAATGCCCCGTCGCCGCAGGTGAGCGCCTCTTTCTCTTCCGTGTGCGTTACCGCATGCACCGTACCGTGAATCGATTGCAGATAGGCGCGCGGGCCATGAAGCTGGAAGCTCGCCTGTTCACCTTTCTTCAGTTCGATATGGTGCAGCCACACCTGATGACGCAGTTGCAGGCTGCCTTTGCTCCCGTCCGGAGAAGCGATCAGCTGTTGCTTTTCGCTCTGCAGATCGATTTTTTGCACCAACGGATTTTCCCGCTCAGGGCAGGCATCCAGCCACAGCTGCATGCGGGTCAGCGTTTTGTCTTTGCTGAGATTATGCTCGCTATAGCTAATGCCCGGCTGCGTGGAAATTAACAGCGCTTCGCCAGCCTTTGCCTGGACATGATTGCCCTCGCTATCGCGGTATTCTGCCTCGCCTTCCAGGATCAGGTTCAGGATATCGACTTTCGGATACGTACGCGGCTGGAAGGAGGCGCCCGGGGCGAGCACTTCCTGATTTAACACGCGCAGTGAAGCGTAACCGAGGAGTTTAGGGTCAAAGTAGTGTCCAAAGGAAAAGGTGTAGCGGGCCTGCAGCCAACCGAAATCGGCTTGTCCGCACTGTTTAGCTGTTCTTGTCGTAATCATAAACTTGACCTCTCTTTACACTAAAACAATGGTAAAGGTATGGACGCTTCATTGTTAGCCAGATATTCTGCCCGGTATGTTCAAATTTCCTGAATGAGAACGAGATGGCTAAAGAGAGAGCATTGACGCTTGAGGCGCTTCGCGTCATGGACGCGATTGACAGGCGTGGCAGCTTTGCCGCCGCGGCAGATGAACTGGGGCGCGTTCCGTCTGCGCTCAGCTATACCATGCAAAAGCTGGAGGAAGAGCTGGACGTGGTGCTCTTTGACCGTTCCGGTCATCGAACAAAATTCACGAACGTTGGACGGATGCTGCTGGAACGTGGCCGCGTACTGCTGGAAGCGGCGGATAAACTGACGACGGACGCCGAGGCGCTGGCACGCGGCTGGGAAACTCACCTGACGCTGGTCACTGAGGCTCTGGTGCCTACCGAGGCGTTATTCCCGCTGGTAGACAGGCTGGCAGACAAAGCGAACACGCAGCTTTCAATCATCACCGAGGTGCTGGCAGGCGCGTGGGAGCGTCTGGAGACGGGCAGGGCGGATATCGTGATTGCGCCGGATATGCACTTCCGTTCATCGTCTGAGATCAACTCCCGTAAACTCTACAGCGTGATGAACGTTTACGTCGCCGCGCCAAATCACCCGATTCACCAGGAGCCGGAGCCGCTTTCTGAAGTGACGCGCGTGAAGTACAGGGGCGTGGCGGTTGCGGATACCGCGCGCGAACGTCCGGTGCTAACGGTGCAGTTGCTGGATAAACAGCCGCGTCTGACGGTCACATCGCTGGAAGATAAGCGTCAGGCATTGCTGGCAGGATTGGGCGTGGCGACCATGCCGTATCCGTTTGTTGAAAAAGATATTGCTGAAGGGCGTCTGCGCGTTGTCAGCCCGGAGTACACCAGCGAAGTGGATATCATTATGGCGTGGCGTCGCGACAGCATGGGCGAAGCCAAATCGTGGTGTTTGCGAGAAATTCCAAAGCTCTTTGCGCATCACAACAAATAAAAGAGTAAGCCCGATGTGCCTAAGCGCCATCGGGCATAAATTTACGCGCCGATCTTCGGATCCGGACCAAAGCGGTTTTCACCCGGCGTCCCGCTCTGACAGTTGAAGATTAAAATCACAATCCACCCCACTACCGGGATTAACAGCAGCAGTAACCACCAGGCGGAACGATCCGTGTCGTGAAGCCGGCGGAACTGTACGGCCCAGGACGGCAGAAGAATAAAGATGGCATAAATCGATGTAAGGACGCCTTCCCCACTCGCCCACTCCCAGCCCAGAATTTTATCCACGATGCTCAGCACCAGAGCAAAAATGAAGTTCACCAGAATGAACATCCAGTACTCTTTGCGGCGCGCGCGGCCACCAAATCCAATGTAGTTGCGCAGTACGTTTAAATACCAATCCATTTCCTTGCCTCATTTATCAGTCAATCACTTGTTTTCTAAGCGATCGAGGTAAGGATAGATGGAGATTGTGAATTAAAAAAGGGCATCTCACGATGCCCTTAATATTTATCCAAAACGAACGTCGCGCCCGTGGGGTTCATTCAGATCCTGCCACGGCCCGATGGAGATAATACCCGTCGGGTTAATGGTTTTGTGGCTGCGGAAATAGTGGGTGCGGATATGGTCAAAATCGACCGTTTCGGCAATTCCCGGCATCTGGTAGATGTCGCGCAGGAAACCATACAGGTTCAGATAATCGCTGATGCGGTGTTTGTCACACTTAAAGTGGGTGACATAGACCGGATCAAAGCGAACCAGCGTCGTCCACAGGCGGATATCCGCTTCCGTGAGACGATCGCCCGTCAGATAGCGGTGCTGGCCGAGGATCTGCTCCAGACGCTCAAGAGATTCAAAGACTTTTCCGACCGCTTCGTCGTAGGCTTCCTGGCTGGTGGCAAAACCGGCCTTGTAAACGCCGTTATTAACGTTGTCGTAAATCCAGCTGTTCAGCTCATCGATTTTGTCTCGCAGCTCAACCGGATAGTAATCCCCGGCGCGCGCGCCATGGGCGTCGAAGGCGGTGTTGAACATGCGGATGATCTCCGCAGACTCATTGCTGACAATCGTCTGGTTTTTCTTATCCCACAGAACCGGTACGGTGACGCGCCCGGTGTAGTGCGGGTCGGCGCGCAGATAAAGCTGGTAGAGGAAATCGTGATGATACAGTTCATCACCCGTCGCAGCAGGGAAATCATGGTCGAACGTCCAGCCGTTTTCCAGCATTAGCGGGTTCACCACCGACACCGGAATTAAGGATTCGAGGCCTTTCAGCTTGCGCACAATCAGCGTGCGGTGCGCCCACGGGCAGGCGAGGGAAACATAGAGGTGATAACGATCTTTCTCGGCCGCAAAGCCACCTTCGCCACTCGGGCCGGCAGCACCATCGGCGGTAAGCCAGTTACGGAAGGCCGAAACAGAGCGCTTGAAGCGTCCACCGGTGGATTTGGTGTCATACCAGACATCCTGCCAGACGCCGTCTACGAGTTGTCCCATTTTTTTCTCCTCCGTCAGATAGCAAAAGCGAGGAGAGGTCTCCTCGCTTTGTGTTTATTCAGTATAGCGTGCTTACCATTTCTTATTCAGAACGCGGTCGATGCTGTATGCGCCCGGGCCGGTGACAGCCAGCAGCAGGAAGCCACCCGCAATGGTCAGGTTTTTCATGAACATCAGGGAGTTCACGCCTTCAGCAAAGTTGCTGTGGAAGATGAACGCCGTCAGCAGGGTGAAGCCCGCAGTAAACAGCGCCGTGGTACGGGTCAGGAAGCCTAACAGTACCGCCAGGCCGCCGCCGAACTCAAGCAGAATGGTCAGTGGCAGCATGAAGCCCGGAACGCCCATGGCTTCCATATACTGCTGGGTACCCGCATAACCGGTGATTTTGCCCCAACCTGCAACGATGAACAGAATTGGCATCAGAATACGTGCTACCAGTACACCAACATCTTCTAATTTTTTCATTTTACTCTCCAGGAAACCACATCAGCGGCTGAACATTATTTCTCTGCAAATTCGGGTAGATACCGCGTCTTTGCTGTCGATGGAGAGCATCATAAACGTGACGGTTGGCGATTGTTAGCAAGGAAAACTGTCAATCTTTTTCAAAGATATTGAGTAAGGGCAGGTGTGCGCTGGTGCCCTCACCCCAACCCTCTCCCACAGGGCTGAGGGTTCCCCAGAAAAATGAAAAGCACGATGAAGT
>NZ_JACASJ010000068.1:0-28295 GCF_013391025.1 Enterobacter sp. SECR19-1250
GATGCGTGATCTGATCCTTCAACTCAGCAAAAGTTCGATTTATTCAACAAAGTCGTTCAGGTGGTCAAACAGTTTTTCCAGGCTCTCAAGGGAATTGATCTTGCGAAATTTTAATAAATAGTCCTGAACTGTCATATTAATAAGTTTCCATATAAAAGTGAGTCATACCCGTTAAGGTAATTCGTTTGAATAATAAACGGATTAATAAAGACGTAAACTGCCCACTCAGGTAACGCGACTAAATTAGGAGTTTTCTTTGCGATAGATTCAGGCATCTGATGATGCCTGGAAGAGAAGGTTAACCGTGTTCACCAGGAGTGGCAATAAGTAACTGACATATTATGTCACTCTTTATTACCGTAACCGGTTACTTAGGTTGGGCGACAGTGACAGGCTCCGGCGGTTGGTAGTTATCGATGTGGCTGGCAACGCCAAGCAAAATGACCGATACCCCAAGAACAATCCATCCCGCTAATTCAATGATTCGATTAATAATTGACGTCATAATTCGTGTTTGTAATTTATCCATAAATACCGGTTGCAAATGTTACAGCGCCAGGGGGGAGACAGCAAGTGCTTTGGGAACGGTTCCCTTAAGCACAATCAGCGGGTTAACCCCATATAACAAAAACAACCGGAGCAGGATGCTATTTTAAGTCATATGGCACATGCTTAATCTGTCATGTGGCCAGGTTAGCCAGTGTGAAATAAGATCATCACAGGAGAGGGCAACACTATGAGTGATAGCATCCGTGTCGGGCTTATTGGTTACGGGTATGCGAGCAAAACATTCCATGCGCCGTTAATTGCCGGTACGCCGGGAATGGCGCTGGCGGCGATGTCGAGCAGCGATGCCACCAAGGTGCATGCCGACTGGCCCACCGTTCCGGTTGTCTCTGAGCCTAAGCACCTTTTCAATGATCCGAATATCGATTTAATTGTGATCCCCACGCCGAATGATACCCATTTCCCGCTGGCGAAAGCGGCGCTGGAAGCCGGTAAGCATGTCGTCGTCGATAAACCCTTTACCGTGACGTTGTCTCAGGCACGCGAGCTGGACGCGCTGGCGAAAAGCCTTGGCAGACTGCTGTCGGTGTTTCATAACCGCCGCTGGGACAGCGATTTTCTCACGGTAAAAGCGCTGCTCAGCGAGGGAACGCTCGGGGAGATAACCTTCTTTGAATCGCACTTTGACCGCTTTCGGCCGCAGGTGCGAAACCGCTGGCGTGAGCAAGCCGGGCCAGGCAGCGGCATCTGGTACGATTTAGCCCCACACCTGCTCGACCAGGCCGTGAATCTGTTTGGCCTGCCGGTGAGTATGACGGTCGATCTGGCCCAGCTCAGACCCGGCGCGCAAACGACCGATTATTTTCATGCCGTCCTGAGCTACCCGCAACGGCGGATAGTGCTGCACGGAACGATGGTTGCGGCTGCGGAATCTGCGCGTTATATCATTCACGGCACGCGGGGGAGCTATGTGAAGTTTGGTCTGGATCCGCAGGAAGACCGGCTGAAAAACGGCGAGCGTTTGCCTCAGGAAGACTGGGGATATAATATGCGAGACGGGGTGGTGACCAAAGTGGAGGGGGAGACGCTGGTGGAAGAAACCTTGCTGACGAGCCCGGGGAACTACCCGGCATATTATGCGGCCGTGCGTGATGCGCTGAACGGCACGGGGGAAAACCCGGTACCAGCCAGTCAGGCGATTCAGATTATGGAGTTGATTGAACTGGGCATTGAATCTGCCAAACATCGCGCCACGCTCTGTCTGGCATAAGTGTTGTTGGCCGGGTAGGGCGTAGCCGCCACCCGGCAAAGGGGTTACGCGTTTGCCACCTTATCCCGAAGCGCCTGCTTCTCTTCCGGCGTGAGGAAGGCCATCTCCAGCCCATTAATCTGCGCCTGGCGGATCTGTTCGCGGCTCAGGCCCGCCTGCGGTGCGGCGACAGTGTACTCGTGGATAATGTCCACGCCCTGTACCGCCGGGTCATCGGTATTCAGCGAGGCCAGCACGCCGTGCTCAAGGAAGGTTTTCAGCGGGTGCTTATCCAGCGCGGGCACGGTGCTGGTCTGAATATTGGAGGTCAGGCAGGATTCAATCCCGATACGTTGCTCGGCCAGGAAGTCCATCAGGGCGCGATCTTCCACCGCTTTTACACCGTGTCCGATACGCTCGGCACCCAGTTCACGGATGGCCTGCCAGATGCTCTCCGGCCCCGCCGCTTCACCGGCGTGTACGGTAACATGCCAGCCGGCATCACGTGCGCGGTTGAAATGTGACAGGAACAGGCTGCCCGGGAAGCCCAGTTCATCCCCGGCCAGGTCGACGGCGGTGATCGCGTCACGATGCGCCAGCAGCGCTTCCAGTTCCTGCAGACAGGCCGCTTCGCCGAAGGTACGGCTCATGATGCCAATCAAACGGGCCTGCACATCGAAGGCTTTGCACCCTTCACGGACACCTTCAATAACGGCTTCAACCACGCCTGCAACGGGCAGGCTGTGGGTCATCGCCATATAGCCTGGCGAAAAGCGCAGTTCGACATAATGCAGGCCGTTACGGGCGGCATCTTCGATGTTCTCAAAAGCGACACGGCGACAGGCATCCAGTGAGGCCAGCATCTTTACGCCCCAGTCGAGTTTGCTCAAAAAACTGACCAGATCCGGTTCATTAGAGGTGACCTGAACGTGCGGGATCAGGGTTTCAAGCGATTGAGCAGGGAGCGTTAAATTGTACTGGCGGCCAAGATCGAGGATGGTTTGGGCACGAATGTTACCGTCAAGGTGACGATGAATATCTGTTAAAGGCAGGCGTGTATCAATCATGGTCGCACTCTTTTCTGGTTAAAGTGCGCCACATTATAAAAACAAAACGAGGTAAAAAGCTATTTGCGCAAGGGAATATTCCGTTGCGCAAACAAACTACAGAAGCGTGTTGATACCCGCAATCAGCCGCTGCACCCCTTGTTTCAGCTTGCTGCGCGGGCAGCCGGCATTCAGGCGGATAAAACCGATGCCTTCGTTTCCGTAGGTATATCCCGGCATGATGGCGACTTTTTGCTGCTCAATCAGTACGTTTTGCAGGGCGCGATCGTCAATATTTAACGGGCGCAGGTCAATCCAGGCGAGATAGGTCGCCTCGGGTGGCGTCCAGTTTAGTACCGGAAAAGCGCTGTTCATTTCACGTGCGATAAATTTCAGGTTCTCTTCCAGATAGTCGCGCAGCGCGGCAAGCCACGGCTCACCCTGCTGATAGGCGGCAATATGCGCCGTCAGTGCCAGCACGGAGGGAGAGGAGAGGCCGTCACGGCCTTTTAGCGCGCTCAGATACGCATTACGGCTCTCCTCATCGCCTATTAACCCATATGCGCCGGTCAGTGCCGGGATATTAAAGCTCTTGGAGCCTGAGGTCAGCAGTGCCCATTTACCGCGCGCGACCCTGTTCCATGGCGTGTGGCGATGTTCTCCCCATACCATGTCCATATGAATTTCATCGCTTATCACCGCCACGTCATAGCGCGCGCACAGTTCAGCCATCTGCGCCAGCTCCTCCTGCGTCCAGACCTTGCCGGTCGGGTTTTGCGGGCTGCACAGCAGCAATATTTTGTTTTCCGGTTTCGCCAGGGCGGCCTCAAGCGCGGCCATATTTCCCTGCCAGCCCGTCGCCTGTTTCTCCATCGCCACTGGCACCACGCGGCGCGCATTGCCTTCAATGGCTTTATAAAACGCGTCATAAGCCGGGGTATGCACCACCACACCATCTCCCGGCATCGACCACAGGCGAATCAGCTCAGAGACCATATAGATCACGGAAGGGCCATAAACAACGGTTTCAGTATCAATCCGGCTGTTAAAACGTTGCTGGAACCAGTGCGCCACCGCGGCCAGGAATTCTTCGTTTTTCCAGCGGCTGTAGCCAAACACGCGGTGATCAATACGTTGATGTAGCGCATCGATAATGCAGGGGGCGGTGGCGAAATCCATATCAGAGATCGTAAAGGGCAGCAGGTCGGCGGCACCAAAACGGTCGGCAACATAATCCCACTGTGTACACCAGGTGCCGTGGCGATCGACAACGGTCGAGAAATCAAACATGACGTATGTCCTTAAAGTAAAACCCCCTCAGCGTGAGGGGGTGAGGCATCAGGCTTCGACTGTGCGCATCAGGGTGGCCAGCTCATCTTTGACCGACTGCACCTGCGGGCCGATAACCACCTGCAAATTGTGTTGATTCAACTGCACTACGCCGATTGCCCGGTTGGCTTTCAGGGCATTGGTATCCACTTTCGACATATCCGCCACCGACAGACGCAGACGGGTAATGCAGTTATCCAGAGAGGTAATGTTATCCGCACCGCCCAGCGCCGCCAGAATTGCCGGCGTGTTATAACCCGATTTACCCACTGTACCGGCAACGGCCTGTTCCACGCTGGTGGCGGTTTCGGCATCGCGGCCTGGCGTTTTCAGGTTAAAGCGGGTGATGGCGAAGCGGAAGATACCGTAGTACACCACGAACCAGATCGCCGCCACGACCGGCACCAGATACCACTTGGTGGACAAACCATGCAGGATGCCGAACACCACGAAATCAATTACGTTGCCGTCGGTGTTACCGATGGTGACGCCCAGCACCGCCATCACGGTAAAGCCCAGACCGGTCAGCACCGCGTGGATGAGATACAGCACCGGCGCGACAAACAGGAACAGGAATTCGATAGGCTCAGTCGTACCGCCTACAACGCACGCGATTACCCCGGAAATCAACAGCCCTTTAATTTTGTGACGATTTTCAGGTCGGGCGCAGTGGTACATCGCCAGCGCCGCGCCTGGCAGACCGCCGAGGAAGGCCGGCATTTTACCCTGTGACAGGAAGCGGGTCGCACTCTCAGAGAAGCCATGAGTGGTTGGGCAGCTCAGCTGCGCCTGGAAGATGGTCAGCGCACCGCTTACATCATGACCGCACACTTCCATGGTACCGCCTGCTTCGGTGAAGCGAATCAGCGCCACCAGAATATGTTGCAGGCCAAACGGCAGCAGCAGACGTTCGCCGGTACCGAAGATCATCGGGCCGAAATCGCCCGCGCCGTTAATGATACGGCCAATACCGTTGATACCGAGCGCAAAGACCGGCCAGATCAGCGGGATGACCAGACCAAACAGCCCCATGACCACGAGAGTAATAATTGGCACGAAGCGGGTGCCGCCGAAGAAAGCCAGGGCATCGGGGAGGCGGATATTGTGGAAGCGCTCATGCAGCATCCAGATAATGACCCCCGCGATCACCGCGCCGAGGATCCCGGTGTCGATGGACTGAATACCAATCACGCTCTGAATGTTGTTGGCTTTCAGCACCGCAGCATCGGTAGTGGGCAGGATGCCTTTGGCGGTCAGCCAGAAGTTCACCGCAAGGTTCATCACCGCGTAGCCCACAAAACCGGCGAACGCCGCCACGCCTTTATTCTCACGCGCCAGGCCCAGCGGGATGGCGATACAGAACATCACGGGCAGGAAACTGAAGGCAAAGGAGCCGACCTTACTCATCCAGATAAAGATCGCCTGCAGCACAGGGGTACCGAGGAACGGGATCAGCGTAATGACGTCCTTACTGCTGAGCGAGCTGCCGATCCCGAGCATGATCCCGCAGAACGAGAGAAGCGCCACGGGCAGCATAAAGGTTTTACCCAGTTGCTGGAAAAATTCCCACAGCGATATTTTTTGTGCTGTTTTCGCCGTCATAAAACGACTCCTTTATTGTTAAAATCATTTTGTCTGCTTCAATGCTGCGAGAAGATAAAACGTTTTATCAAAGTTTAGTGCGCGCTGAATCACATTCTCAGCCTTTCACTGGTAGTATAAAGATAACGTATTGATAAAACGTTTTACCGATCTCATTATCAGGGAGTCACGCCAACACATGGCTGTAGCGAAAAAGATCACCATCAACGATGTCGCGCTGGCGGCGGGGGTTTCCGTCAGCACCGTTTCACTGGTCCTGAGTGGAAAAGGGCGCATCTCTCCCGCGACCGGTCAGCGGGTTAACGACGCCGTTGAACAACTGGGTTTTGTGCGTAACCGTCAGGCGTCGGCCCTGCGCGGGGGGCAAAGCGGCGTGATTGGCCTGATCGTGCGTGACCTGACTTCACCCTTTTACGCCGAACTGACCGCCGGGTTAACCGAAGCGCTGGAGGCGCAGGGACGAATGGTGTTTCTGCTCCACGGCGGGCGCAAGCCGGACCAGCTTCTTTCCCGGCTCGACATGCTGCTCACCCAGGGCGTTGACGGTGTGATTGTTGCCGGAGCGTCGGGCGTGAGCAGTGAATTATGCGAGCGCGCGGCCGCTAAAGGGGTGCCGCTGGTCTTTGCGTCGCGCGCCAGTTATCTGGATGAAGCCGATACCCTGCGGCCAGATAACATGCAGGCGGCCCAAATGTTGACCGAGCATCTTATTCGTCGCGGACATCAGCGGATTGCCTGGCTCGGCGGAAAAAGCTCGTCGCTGACCCGCGCCGAACGGGTGGGCGGTTATTGCGCGACGCTGATTAAATACGGTTTACCGTTCCACAGCGAGTGGGTGGTAGAGTGTGAATCCAGTCAGAAAAAAGCCGCAGAAGCGATCGGTGCGCTGTTAAGCAGCAGCCCGACGATAAGCGCCGTGATTTGCTATAACGATGTGATTGCGATGGGGGCCTGGTTTGGTCTGATCCGCGCCGGGCGTCAGAGCGGTGAGGGGGGGGTTGAAACCTTCTTCGGCCATCAGGTGGCGTTAGGGGCATTTGCCGACGTTGGCGAAAATGCGCTGGACGATCTGCCCATCGTCTGGGCCACCACGCCCGCACGGGAGATGGGCTACACGCTGGCGGACAGGATCATGCAGCGCATCGAAAAAACAGACGTGCAGGCCGGGCACCAGATTGTGGCGGCGCGTTTGGTAACGGTGAAATAATCCAGAGCACGTTGCGGAGTGTAGGCCAGATAAGGCATCGCCGCCCCCCGGCAATAAAAAACCCCTCATGCGAGGGGTTTTGTCGTTTACTGCTGCGGCGCCGCAGGTTCGGCTGGCGCTGCTGGTTCAGCCGGTTCCGGCATGCCCAGGGCAGGCATACCAAACATGCCGACAAAGTCCTCCAGCGGCATTTTGTCACCGTTGAGCGTCACCTGGCCGTTGGCATACTGCAGGCTGGTGGAAATCGTGTTGTCGTCCACCTTTGTGATGCGGAACATCTGGCCCATCGCCGCCAGGCCTTTCACCTGCTGGTTTGCCAGCTTGCCGGCATCGTCATCGCCGTACCCTTCAAGCTTCGCAATCTGAGTCATAAACTCGGTTGCCATATCCATTGGGATCGTCAGCTTGCTGTCCAGAGACTTCACGCTGCGATCCACTTCCTGGGCCAGCGTTTGCGGTTCGCCCGTTGCGGTTGCCGGATCTTTCAGGAACAGAGACAGGTTAAAGCTGGTTTCGCCTTTGCTGTTTTTCCAGCTCAGCGGAGCGACGGTGATCACCGGTTCACCTTTGAGCAGAATAGGCAGGTTGTTGAACAGCACGGCCATCGCCTGCTGCTGATACACTTCCGGGTTCTGCTGCAGCGCGGCATCGGTCAGCAGCGCCTGGCTCTCTTTGCTGTATTTCTGGCTGAATTCATGCCACGCCTGACCGTCAATATTGCCGATCTTCAGCGAAAGCTTGCCGGTACCCAGGTCCTGATTCTGCACTTTCAGGCTCTTCAGGGTGTAATCCAACTGAGTATTGATGCTCTTACCGTCTTTGGAGACATCCGATTTACCATCAACGTCCATGCCTTCCAGCACGGCCATCTCTTTACCTTCAATCGCAATGGCAATCTTATCAATCGAGAGTTTCTGATCGCCGATACGCTCTTTGAAGTCGGTCATGCGGCTGTTGCCGTCTGCTTTCAAATTGTTGAAGGTAATCTGTACATTCTGATCGTATTCGTTAACTGCGTTGACCAGACCGCTTTGCGCTTCCCCTGTCAGGGAGAGCACGTTCCCTTCGCGGTCAGCATCTACGGTGAAGTTGCCACCGCTGAAGGTGACTTTCTCGTTCTCTTTCTCGTAGTTCAGCGCCTTCAGCGCGATATTCGAGCGGGTGTCACCGGCATAGCTGATGCGGGTATCAACCGCGAAAGGTGATTCATTTTTTGCCAGATCGAACAGCGGCTTAGTTAAGTCGTTATTCACCAGCACGGTGTGAACGGACGCCATTGATGGAATCAGGTTAAAGGACTTCAGCTGCGCCAGCGGGAACGGACCGTGACTTACCACCTCATCCAGCACCACCGTCTGGCCCGGCTTCAGCCAGCCATTTTCAGTTCCGGCAACGGGCTTCACCACAAGCTGCATATGGCTGGTGAATACCCCGCGCTCATAATTCTGATAGCTCAGCTCTACACCCGCTTCCGGTGCGCCACGCTTAATTTGGCTGTTAGCCTGTGCCACCATCTCAGCCAGACGGCTCTCCAGCTGCTTCCCGGTAAACCAGGATGCTCCCGTCCAGACTACGCCTAACGCTACAATCACGCCTACCGCTACGACCGATTTTTTCATTGCGACTATCCCTAAAATGAAACCAGGCGGTAGAAACCGCCCGGAGATATAAAGCCTGCCACTAGCTTAGCAAGAGTTGTTAAAAAATTCAGTATTGTCTAAAGCTTATTAAATACGCGCGCCAGGCGACCGGTACCGCTCACGCTGACCGGGGACTCATTAGCAGCAACGAATGCTGACTCACCCGGCTTAAGCACCAGACGCTGTTCGCCTTTATGCAGTGTCGCTTCACCCTCAACGCAGAACAGGATCGCCGCGCTCTCCTGCGCGATGGTCGTTTCGGTCTGGCTGAGGTCGTGCAGGGAGAAAGCAAAATCGTCAACCGGAATAGGGAAGTCCAGCTCTGCGCCATTTTTGACGGGCTGAGTAAGCAGCTCGGCAGCAGGTTTTGCCACAAACTTCACGTTAGCCACCAGTTCAGGGATGTCGATATATTTCGGCGTCAGACCCGCGCGCAGCACGTTGTCCGAGTTGGCCATTACCTCCAGCGCCACACCCTGCAGATAGGCATGCGGCGTTTCTGCGAACAGGAACATGGCTTCGCCCGGGTTTAGCTTCACCACGTTCAGCAGCAGCGGGGAGAACAGGCCGCTGTCGTCCGGGTAAAACGCAGAAATCAGACGGATGGTGTCCCATGGTTCGCCCTGCTGGCCGTCCAGCGCCGCTTTCAGCACCGCCAGGGCGTGGGATTGCTCGTCGCCCTGCATGTTGAGCAGGCTGGCGAACAGCTGGCTCAGGCTTTCCGCGTTCGGATTTGCCAGGAAATGTGCGATAGCGTTATGCGCTCCTGCGACCGGCTGCAGCAGAGAGATGATCTCGGAGAACTCGCGAAACGCGTTCATCGCCAGGAAAGGGGTCAGCGCAAAGACCAGTTCCGGCTTGTGGTTCGGATCTTTATAGTTACGCTCGGCGGCATCTAACGGGATACCGGCCGCATTCTCTTTTGCAAAGCCAATTTCAGAGGCTTTCTTGTTCGGGTGAACCTGGATGGAGAGAGGTTGATCGGCACACAGCACCTTAAACAGGAACGGCAGCTCGCCAAAACGGCTGGCCACGCTGTTGCCCAGCAGCGTGGTTTTATCGGCATCAATTACGTCGCGCAGCGCGCGCACCTGGCCGCTGGCATCTTCAACTTTTGAGCTGCTCTTCGGGTGGGCGCCCATCCACAGTTCTGCCATCGGCAGGTTGTCCGGGTTCGCGATACCGTAGAGTTCCGTTAACGCAGTTTTACTTCCCCAGGCGTAGTTTTGCACTGAGTTGATGAGTTTTTGCATTATCAAGCCCTGATTCAAATGTGGAATAAACTCCGGGTATTAAAGCAATAAACCACCTGGAAGTAACCTGCGGATGTAAAAAGTCGTACTAGTCTCAGTTTTTGTTAAAAAATTGTGTAGGATAAGCTGACTCGCTTTTAAGCCGGGCAGCGGAACATCTGCCCTGAATAATCAGACCGACGCAGTAAGTGAGAGAACAATGTCGAACAAACCCTTTCATTACCAGGATCCTTTCCCGCTCGGTAAGGATCAGACCGAATATTACCTGTTAACCCGCGATCACGTCTCTGTCTCTGAGTTTGAAGGGCAGGAGATCCTCAAGGTCGATCCGCAGGCGCTGACCTTGCTGGCGCAGCACGCCTTCCACGACGCCTCGTTTATGCTCCGTCCTGCGCATCAGCAGCAGGTGGCTGATATTCTCAGCGACCCGGAGGCCAGCGAAAACGATAAGTATGTCGCGCTGCAGTTCCTGCGTAACTCCGATATCGCGGCAAAAGGCATTCTGCCGACCTGCCAGGACACCGGTACGGCCATCATCGTGGGTAAAAAAGGCCAGCGTGTCTGGACCGGAGGCGGCGATGAAGCCGCGCTGGCGCACGGTGTCTACAACACTTACACCGAAGACAACCTGCGCTACTCGCAAAACGCGGCGCTGGATATGTATAAAGAGGTCAACACCGGCACCAACCTGCCTGCGCAAATTGACCTCTACAGCGTGGACGGCGATGAGTACAAATTCCTCTGCATCGCGAAAGGCGGCGGTTCAGCCAACAAAACCTACCTCTACCAGGAAACGAAAGCGCTGCTCACACCGGGCAAGCTGAAGAACTACCTGGTGGAAAAAATGCGTACCCTGGGGACTGCAGCCTGCCCGCCATACCATATCGCCTTTGTCATTGGTGGCACGTCGGCGGAAGCGACGCTGAAAACCGTGAAGCTGGCATCGACCAAATACTACGACGGCCTGCCAACCGAAGGGAACGAACACGGCCAGGCGTTCCGCGATGTTCAGCTTGAACAGGAGCTGCTGGAAGAAGCGCGTAATCTGGGGCTCGGCGCACAGTTCGGCGGTAAATACTTTGCTCACGACGTGCGTGTGATCCGTCTGCCGCGCCACGGCGCATCCTGCCCGGTGGGTATGGGCGTCTCATGTTCGGCGGATCGTAACATCAAAGCGAAGATCAACCGTGAAGGCGTGTGGATCGAAAAACTGGAGAACAATCCGGGTAAGTACATTCCGGAAGCGCTGCGTAAAGCCGGTGAAGGTGAAGCGGTTCGCGTTGATCTGAACCGTCCGATGAAAGAGATTCTGGCGCAGCTGTCTCAGTACCCGGTCTCGACGCGTCTCTCCCTGAACGGCACGATCATCGTCGGCCGCGACATCGCCCATGCGAAGCTGAAAGAGCGCCTGGACAACGGCGAAGGGTTGCCGCAGTACATCAAAGATCATCCGATCTACTACGCGGGCCCGGCGAAAACGCCAGAGGGTTATGCCTCCGGCTCATTAGGCCCAACCACCGCAGGCCGCATGGACTCCTATGTAGACCAGCTCCAGGCCAACGGCGGCAGCATGATCATGCTGGCGAAAGGCAACCGCAGCCAGCAGGTGACGGACGCGTGCCACAAGCACGGTGGGTTCTACCTGGGCAGTATCGGTGGTCCGGCGGCCGTACTGGCGCAGGGCAGCATCAAGAGCCTGGAGTGCGTGGAATACCCGGAACTGGGTATGGAAGCGATCTGGAAAATTGAAGTGGAAGATTTCCCGGCGTTTATCCTGGTGGATGACAAAGGCAATGACTTCTTCAAGCAGATCCAGTCCTCTCAGTGTTCGGCATGTGTGAAGTAAGCTAAAAAGCCGGGTGGCGGCTACGCCACCCGACACCAAAAAGAGCGCACAAAGCGCCATAACGTTTCTCAGAAGTCATCAATACTTATCTCTTAAGCATGTGAGCAATCCCATCTTTAATTATCAAGGAGAAAGTAATGACAACGCATCGCCGTGAGAAAGATTCGATGGGCGCGATCGACGTTCCGGCCGACAAACTCTGGGGGGCGCAAACCCAGCGCTCGCTGGAACATTTCCGTATTTCGACAGAGAAAATGCCCGTTTCGCTGATTCAGGCGCTGGCGCTGACCAAACGTGCCGCCGCCAAAGTGAATCTGGATCTGGGCCTGCTGGCGGCTGACAAAGCCAACGCCATCATCAGTGCCGCCGACGAAGTGCTGGCGGGCAAGCATCCCGACGAATTCCCCCTGGCCATCTGGCAGACCGGCTCTGGCACGCAGAGCAACATGAACATGAATGAAGTGCTGGCCAACCGGGCAAGCGAGCTGCTGGGTGGCGTGCGCGGTATGGAGCGTAAGGTTCACCCGAACGATGACGTTAACAAGAGCCAGAGCTCCAACGATGTCTTCCCGACGGCAATGCACGTGGCGGCGGTGATTGCCATCCGTGAACAGCTGATCCCGCAGCTAAATGTGCTTAAAAGCACCCTTAACGAGAAAGCCCAGGCCTTCAGTGATATCGTCAAAATCGGGCGTACCCACCTGCAGGATGCCACGCCGCTGACCCTTGGACAGGAGATATCCGGCTGGGTGGCGATGCTGGAACACAATCTCAAACACATTGAGCACAGCCTGCCGCATCTCTCTGAGCTGGCGCTGGGCGGCACGGCGGTGGGGACGGGGTTAAATACCCATCCGGAGTACGCGGTGCGCGTGGCGGAAGAGCTGGCCGCGATTACCGGGCAACCGTTTGTTACCGCGCCCAATAAGTTTGAGGCGCTGGCAACCTGCGACGCGCTGGTTCACACCCATGGTGCGCTGAAAGGGCTGGCGGCATCACTGATGAAAATCGCCAACGACGTGCGCTGGCTGGCCTCTGGCCCGCGCTGCGGCATTGGTGAAATCAGCATCCCGGAAAATGAACCGGGTAGCTCCATTATGCCGGGCAAAGTGAACCCGACGCAGTGTGAAGCCATGACTATGCTCTGCTGTCAGGTGCTGGGAAATGACGTGGCCGTCAACATGGGCGGTGCGTCAGGCAATTTCGAGCTGAACGTCTATCGTCCGATGGTTATCCACAATGTGCTTCAGTCTGTACGGCTGCTGGCGGACGGCATGGAGAGTTTCAACGCGCATTGCGCCTCCGGCATCGAGCCGAACCGCGAGCGAATCAGCCAGTTGCTCAATGAGTCGCTGATGCTGGTGACCGCCCTCAATACCCATATCGGCTATGACAAAGCCGCTGAGATCGCCAAAAAGGCGCATAAAGAGGGGCTGACGCTGAAAGCCTCTGCGCTGGCGCTCGGCTATCTCACGGAAGCCGAGTTTGATGCCTGGGTCCGCCCTGAAGCGATGGTCGGCAGCCTGAAATAGTCACGTCGCCACATACAGGTGCAGCCGGGGAATAATCAGCTGCAGCGGCTGCGCCTGAGGCTTATAGCGATGCTGAACGTTTTCCGCATCGTAATTCAGCAGTTCGCCAATGTCCGGTACCACGGCGCCCTGATCGGCATCATAGAGCGCAATCAGCGGCGTTGGGCAGGCGTACTGGATCTGCTTTTGCTGGCCTGAATACCAGACGCGGGCGATAGGCTGCACCTTCACCGGGCGTTTAATCTTCAGGCGCGTTTCAACGGGCAATGACGCGATGCTGTGATACTCCTGCTCCAGGCGCTCAATCCACTGCTCGCGCGACCACGGAGCCACGGTGCGCGGCGCTTTCAGGCTCTTTTCCAGCTGGGCCAGGATCTCATCCCGGGTAAAGTTTTTGATAATGTGCTTGTTGGCCCAGCCGAAGCGCAGCGTGGCGGGCTGACGCAGTACCGTCAGCGTACGGTAGGCATTCAGGGTGATTAAACCCGGAAGCTGGCGGTGCACCCACTCAAAGCGGGCGGCTGGCGCAAGGCCTGACTCTTCGGTAATGATCTTTTCAAATGCCGCTTTCAGGGTATTGATGTGCGTAATCTGGGTTTCCAGCGCCTCACGGGTTTCGGCGTCCGTTTGCAGACAGATCACCCCCGGCAGGCGAACGGCCGCCTTGCTGCTGCGGTTTTCAGACTGCTGCTGAATAAACAGGCGACGATAGTGCTGTAGCGCCAGATCCCGCGCGGATTGGCCGATATGCTGTTTGACGTCGATGGTTTGCAGCGGATCGTGCTCTGCGCCTTTTGCCACCTCCGGCAGGGTAAAGACCCGTGCAGCCAATAGGCGGCAGGCCTGCAGGCGCTCGGTTAGCGTTAACAGCTCATGCTCCATCTCCCGAAAGGTGCTGTTCAGCCTTTCGATAAGATCGTATGTCGCCATGTGAATCCCCATTAGTTACAACATACTCATGATATAGCACAGCACGCCGGGTCAGGCCAACGTGCGGTTAAGGTCAGGCAGGAACGGGAAGGGCGATGTTATGGTACACCGGCCAGCTAAAGCAGAAGCATGCGCCGCCGAGTTCACTCTCCCCGCACTGCACCGTGCCGCCCATCGCCTGCGCGATAGAGTGGACAATCGCCAGCCCCAGACCACACCCTCCCGTCGCACGGTCGCGGCTCGGGTCGAGACGCACAAACGGCTCGAACACGGTTTCACGCGCATCCGGGGCGATGCCGGGGCCATCGTCTTCCACCGTCAGACGGGCCTGATTGTCCTGCAAGTCCAGGCCAATCCGCAGCGTGCTCTCGCTGTAGCGCATGGCGTTGTTCATCAGATTATCCAGCACGCGTTCCATCAGGCGCATGTCCAGCGCGCCGTAATCACCCGGCGTGACGCGCGTTAACAGGGTGCGTTGCGGATTGACGCTCTGGACGTCATCAATATGGGTTTGGATCCACGTCGGCAGATCCGGGGTACTGAGGTGCAGTTCATTTTGTGGACGGTCAAGACGAGCATAGGTGAGCAGCTCCTCAATGAGCGCTTCAAGCTGGCCGATGTCGCGGTTTAACGCCTGAGACTCTGCCGCCGTAAGGTTTTCGCTCATCTCCAGCCGATAGCGCAGACGCACCAGCGGCGTGCGCAGTTCATGAGCAATCCCGTCGATCAGCTGTTTTTTGCTGGCAATCAGGGCGTTGATGTTATCGGCCATCTGGTTAAATGCCACCCCCAGACGTTCAAAGCTGGACCCGCTGTCAAAGTGAATACGCTCGGTAAGATGCCCCTCGCCAAAGCGCTGTGCGGCGGATTCCAGTTTCAGCATGTCCTGCCAGTGTGGGCGCATCCAGATAAAGACCGGGAAGGCGAGTGAAATGGCGATAAAGGCCATCAGAGCCATATCCAGCAGGCGCATCTGGTGCAGATAATAGAGATAAGGCACCGGCCCTACAGCCAGCACATAATGACTGCGCGGAATGCGCTGGATAAAGGTGTATTTCTCATCCAGTGCCACGATATCCCCGTCACGCAGGCGCTGCATGGCAGGCGGATCTAAATCGAAATCCTTCAGCGGTTCAATGCGCAGATCGAACGACAGGTTCAAATCCAGCTCTTTTAAGGTTCTCGCCCAGTCATGTGGTGGAATTTCACGCAGTTCGCTGCGCATCAGATAAAGTGAGCTTTTCATCAGATCGTCCAGCGACTGCCTGCCCGCTCGTTCGGCAGTGAACTTATAGACCAGCCCGACCAGCATGGTCATCACCAGGAAGCAGACAAACAGCAAAAGATAAAACTGCACAAAAAGCTTTTTCATTAAATCTCACCGAAAAAACGATACATGCAGAATATACATGAAAAACCTTCCGGTGTTTTCACCACCATCATGCACGACAAACGTATTATCTGAGCCGTGCCGAGGTTTGTTACATGGCGTGAGTACTTCTTTTGATTTTGGCGATGAGTTTTTCTGTCACGCTCAGGCCTTCCGCGATCTCCGCATCAATCACGGCGCTTCCGAATTCGTTAATTAAATCCAACAATATTTCGTAAGACTGAATCAGTTCCAGAAGATCAAAGAGGGCTTTTTGGTCGGCACGCGTGGGGGAGGCTTGGTTAAGCGTTGCCTGATTAACAATCCATTCAAGATTGGTTTTGATGGCTTCTACGTCATGGTAGCTATACATATGTCATAGGCTTAAATTCTCATTTCAAGATTTTATGGGAGAGAGGTAGCGAAAGCGTCGCGATAAAAACGTTTATGTGGCGGGCCCGGTGCGAGCTCAAGAAGGAATGCAGGAAAAGTAATTATGGATTAGTTCGCTGGCTTAGCAAGTTAATTGTTGCGCCAAGGGCAAATTAACGCGCGAAAGTCAGGGCATTGTCGTGTAATGCCTTCATTTCGCGCAGGTTATGCTATTTTGCCAACGCGATCAGGTTTCCCAGGCGTGCGGGGCGAACAGATAACCCTTGTTACGCACGGTTTTGATGCGGTACGGCTCGGTGGCGTTGTCCTGCAGTTTCTTACGCAGTCGCGAAATAGCCACGTCAACACTGCGATCCATTCCATCGTAACTTACGCCGCGCAGGTTTTTCAGCAACGCGTCACGGTCCATAATCTGCCCCGCATGGGTGGCCAGCTCCCAGAGCAGGTCAAAATCGGCGGTAGAGAGCGCGATAAGCTCACCGGAGAGCAGGACCTGGCGGTTAACCGGATCGATGGATAACGTGCCAAACCGCATCGCTTTATGCGGCATCAGGGACTGCGCCGGCACCTCGCGTTCACTGCTGGCATGCTGGCGCAAATGCAGGCGCAGACGGGCGAGCAGAACGGCAGGCGGCGTGGTTTTAAGAATGTAGTCATTGGCCCCCATCTCCAGCGACAGAATATGGTTCATGTCGCTGTCCAGTGAGGTCAGCAGCACGATAGGGCCATCCCACTGAGCCCGCAGGTCGCGGCACAGCGTCATCCCGTCTTTGCCGGGCAACATGATATCCAGCAGCACCAGATCCGGGTTTTCACGCACCACGACCTCTTCGGCGCGATCGCCACGTGGCTCAACAATAACGTCCATATCATGTTTACCCAGATAAGCGGCGATCAATTGCCCCACTTCGGGCTCATCTTCTACATAAACAATCTTATTCATACAACGTCTGTTATCGCGAAAAATGCCAACATACACCGCGTAACCTTAACCTTCCATTAATCTTTCAAAATTAACGTCAGTTCCGTTATTCTGGCTCTTATTGTTACTTGATTGTTATAGGAAAAAGCATGGGGCTGGCGATAAAAGCCGCGCTGGGCGCGCTGGTGGTGTTATTGATTGGCGTACTGGCAAAAACCAAAAATTACTACATTGCCGGGCTGATTCCGCTCTTCCCGACGTTTGCGCTCATTGCACACTACATTGTCGCCTCGGAACGCGGCACTGAGGCGTTGCGCACCACCATTGTGTTTGGCATGTGGTCAATCATCCCTTACTTTCTCTACCTGTTGTCCTTGTGGTATTTCACGGGCTTTCTGCGGCTTCCCCTGGCGCTGGGCGGGGCGGTGGTCTGCTGGGGGCTCAGCGCCTGGGTGCTGATTTTCTTCTGGAGCCGCTATCACTAGCGCAGCGGTCGCCCACCGTCCACGGCAAAGGTTCTGCCGGTGACGTAACAGCTGGTGAGCAGATAATCGATAAGGTCGATCACCTCTTTCTCGCCAGGGGCGATTTTCATCAGGGATTTATTCAGCGCCTGCTGACGATACTCGGCATCATCGCCCTCGTTGAATAAAATCATCGCCGGGGCGATGGCGTTCACCTTGACCTCTGGTGCCAGCTTGCGGGCAAATGAACGCGTCATGTTATCCAGTGCGGCTTTACTCGCCGCATAAGCGATGTGTTTGTCGCTCCCGCGCTCCACCACATAATCGGTGAAATGAATAATGTCACCCGCGGCATGGCCGTGGCCGCGCAGCAGATCCTGCAGGGCATGGTTAAGCAAATAGGGGGCATTGACGTGGATCTGCAGCATACAGGCGAGCGTTTCGCTGAGCGACGTACCGGGTTTTTCTGCAAGCCATGCGCTGGCGTTATGGATAATCGCCCGCAGACCGTGGGTCGTTGATTTGACCTTATCCGCAAAGGCAAGAATGCCGTCGTCGGTGGAGAAATCAGCCTGAATACAGGTTGCACCTGCTTTTCGTAGCCCGTCTATCGAGGGGTATTCCGTGCGGTAACTGACAATGACCGGGTGGCGAAGGTTGAGAAAGTGATGGGCGAGGGCGAGGCCGATACGACGGCCTCCACCGGTGATCAGTATTGGGCGATGCTGCGCAGTTCCCATCGTATTCTCCTTTTCAGTTCAACAATGGGAGACGCAGGGTTATCCCATTAACATCCAGGTTGCCGGTACGGCAGCAACCAGTAACAGCCCGATGAGGGCCATTTCACGGCGTTTAAGCGCGTTCTCCAACTGATGAGTACGGCGGGCATAGATAAACACCAGCAGGCCCGGCGCATACAACACCACCGACAGCAGCAGGTGCATAGGCCCGGAAGCATACAACAACCACAAACCGTAAATACAGGCGCCGATCCCTACCGCATAATGCGCCGGGCGAGTGGCGATTTTTAACAGATACGCACCCACTAAGAAATAGGGTACCAGAATCATCTCCGAGGCGATGGTCAGCAGGGTGTTATAGTCCGAACCTGTGAGCCAGATCAGCACCAGGCAGACCTGAACGCTGATATTCGTCAGCCAGAGTGACGCTGACGGCGCACTGTTTTTATTCTGACGGGCAAACAGACGCGGAAACGCTTTGTGCGTGGCAGCCAGGAAAGGCACTTCGGCCGCCATGATGGTCCAGCTCAGATAAGCCCCGCAGACGGAGATAATCAGCCCCGCGGCAATGACCACATCGCCCCAGCTACCGAGCATTTTCACCATCAGACCGGCCATGGATGGGTTACGCATTTCGGCCAGTTCAGGACGAGCCACCACACCCAGCGACAGCAGCGTCACCAGCAGATAGACACCGAGGGCCGCCAGCACCGCCAGCAGCGTGGCGCGTCCGACGTCGCGCTTGTTGCGCGCGCGGGCAGAGACCACCACCGCACCTTCAACACCAATGAAAACCCACAGGGTGATCAGCATGGTGTTTTTCACCTGCTCCCAGACGGGGACGCCCAGCGCAAGGCCAGTGAAATCGAGTTTAAATACATCCAGACGGAATGCCATAAACGCCAGCACAATAAACAGCCCGAGCGGAACCAGTTTGGCCAGCGTCGCCATCAGGTTAATGCTTGCCGCTGTCTGGACGCCGCGCAAAATGAGCCAGTGTACGACCCACAGCAGCACCGACGCCCCGACAATCGACTGCCAGGTGTTGCCGTCACCAAAGAGACGCAGCTCGGGCGTATCGGTAAAGAAACTGAGCGCCGAGAAGACAATAACCAGATAGGAGACGTTAGCGATCACCGCACATAGCCAGTAACCCCACGCGGAACAGAAGCCAATCAGTTCCCCAAAACCGGCCCGCGCGTAGGTGAAAATACCGCCATCGAGATCGGGACGAATACGGGTCAGCAGCAGCATGGCGAAGGCCAGCAGCAAAATGCCAACGCCGGTAATCCCCCAGCCAATCAGCAGTGCGGCAGGGCTTGCGACGGCCGCCATATTCTGCGGTAAACTGAATACCCCCGCACCCAGCATTGAGCTTAAAACGAGTGCAGTTAAAGCACTCAGGCCAAGTTTCTTTTCCATTGGCTTCCTGTTATGAAAGGTCCAAATCCAGAATAATTATTTCGCACAGGCGCATAAAAATGGTGGATCACACTAAGGCGCGGGATTTTACGGAGTGTCACGAACGCATGCAATGATGTGTAGCAGAAATTCAAAAAAAGTAACAAAAAAAGCGGCATTACGCCGCCTTTAATGAAGGGTTTTGTTACTTGTACAGATCGGCGCTGATGGTCACATTGTTACCACGTTCCTGCCACTGGCGGGTGATGTGGTAGTACTTCGCCCCTTTCTTCGCCGCGCGCTTCGCGACCTGATAAGAGACTTCCGTACCGTTGCCATAGTTGCCGGTAAACTTGATGCTGTCGAACGGCACCATCTGCGCAGCCGTGGCGTTGTTCAGCTCTTCAACTTTGGTGCCGTCTGGCAGGGTAACGGAGTAACGGCCACCTTTCGTGGATTGCGTCTCAAAGAAACGGCCCACTTCAGCGCTTGGCGCTGCGGAGGTTGCTACGCCTGGAATTTCGACTTTCTTCGCTTCTTCGCCGCCTTTCGCTAACGCCGCGCGACCGGCTTCTGAATCAGCAGGAATGGCATCCGGGCTTTGCAGAACGCGTTTTTTCGCATCTTCTTTATAGATGAACGCGGTAATACGCTGGTTGCCACCCTGGTTAGCATCTACCTGACGCACGATGTAGAACGAGTAAGCCCCTTTCTGTTTCGCGGCTTTGGTGATGGCATCGTTCACTTCTGGCTGGCTGCGGTAGAAGCCCTGAACGGTAACGGTGTCATACGGTTCCAGCTCAATCGCCTGATCTTTAGGCAGTTCAACGACGCCGTTGATCACGCGGTTTTTCGGCGCGTCAGCTTTTGGCGCATTCTCTTTGTACAGCGCAATGGTCACGCGCTGGTTGCCGCTATTGCCTTGATCGGACTGGTCAAGCACGTAAAACGACGCTGCGCCGTTTTTATCAGCGGCTTTTGATGCGGCGGTAACGGCATCGCCAATAGAGTTGTAACGACCCACAATGACCGTATGGTCAAAAGGTTTTAACGCTGCCGCTTGCTCCGGCGTTAACTCTGTCGCGGCATTCGCAGACAGGGCGGTCGCGGAAAGAAGTGCGGACGCCAGGAGTGTGTTCTTAAGCTTCATAAAAATAATCCTTCGCCTTGCGCAAACCATGTACTGGTATTGTTGTTAATTTGAGACGGTCCCGATTATGGCATTTAAAACCTGTTGCTGTCTGCGCCATTTTTCACAGCCTGTGCTCACCGAAGGATCTGATTCGATAACATTTAGTGATATGTTGAAAAAACAGGCGTTTGACAAGCAAAAGTGATAAAGCATATGACTTTTACAAGTTAATTTAATGTTAATAAGTTGATCTCATATGGCGCTATATCATGTTTTTACCGCTTCGCTTGCGCGATTTATCGGTTCTGAGGATGAATTTAAGGTAAATATCTCTGTCAGCGAGGCCGTTCGCTTATTTTTCACAGATAATGTAAGAAATAGTGTTTTCAGGCGGTAGATCGCAGGCGCTATTTTCAGTAGGTTATAGAAAGTTTGTTACTGTTTTATTTTCCGGGGTTACTCATTTGCCGCCGCTCTAAGGATGGCGAAATTTGATGCAACTGCGGGCATTTATCGATAAACCATCATCAAAAACCGATGGAAGGGAAAACTATGCGTATTGGGGTACCAAAAGAACGGTTTGCCAATGAAACCCGCGTAGCGGCGACACCAAAAACGGTGGAGCAACTGCTTAAACTGGGTTTTACCGTCGCCATTGAAAGCGGCGCGGGCAAACTGGCGAGTTTCGATGACGAGGCCTTTATTCAGGCTGGTGCGGACGTGGTGGACGGTTCTGAAGTCTGGGAATCACCCGTTATTCTGAAGGTGAATGCGCCGCAAGAGAGCGAGATTGAGCTGCTGAACCCGGGCACCACGCTGGTGAGTTTTATCTGGCCTGCCCAAAACCCAGAGCTGATGGAGAAGCTGGCGGCACGTGGCGTGACGGTAATGGCGATGGACTCCGTGCCGCGTATTTCGCGCGCGCAGTCTCTGGATGCCCTGAGTTCAATGGCGAACATCGCCGGTTACCGTGCAATCGTCGAAGCCGCCCACGAATTCGGCCGTTTCTTCACCGGTCAGATCACGGCGGCAGGCAAAGTGCCGCCGGCAAAAGTGATGGTGATTGGTGCCGGTGTGGCAGGCCTGGCGGCTATCGGTGCGGCAAATAGCTTGGGCGCTATCGTCCGCGCGTTTGACACCCGCCCGGAAGTGAAGGAGCAGGTGCAGAGTATGGGCGCCGAGTTCCTTGAGCTGGACTTCAAGGAAGAAGCGGGCAGCGGTGATGGTTATGCGAAGGTGATGTCCGAAGCCTTTATCAAAGCGGAAATGGAACTCTTTGCCGCGCAGGCAAAAGAGGTGGACATTATTGTCACCACCGCGCTGATCCCGGGTAAACCGGCACCGAAGCTGATCACCCGTGAGATGGTGGACACCATGAAGCCGGGCAGCGTGATTGTCGACCTGGCCGCGCAAAACGGCGGTAACTGTGAATATACCGTGCCGAACCAGGTATCCACGACCGCCAACGGCGTGAAGGTGATTGGTTATACGGATCTGCCTGGCCGTCTGCCCACGCAGTCGTCCCAGCTGTACGGTACTAACCTCGTTAACCTGCTGAAACTGCTCTGCAAAGAGAAAGATGGCAACATCACCGTTGATTTTGACGATGTGGTTGTGCGCGGCGTGACCGTGGTGCGTGAAGGCGAAATCACCTGGCCTGCGCCACCGATTCAGGTTTCCGCCCAGCCTCAGGCTGCACCGAAAGCGGCGCCAGAACCAACAGAGCCTGCTAAACCGGCGTCTCCGTGGCGTAAATACGCGCTCATGGCGCTGGCGATTATTCTGTTTGGCTGGCTGGCCGATGTCGCGCCAAAAGAGTTCCTCGGCCACTTTACCGTCTTCGCGCTCTCCTGCGTGGTGGGTTACTACGTGGTCTGGAATGTCTCCCATGCACTACACACGCCATTGATGTCGGTCACTAACGCCATCTCCGGGATCATCGTGGTCGGGGCGTTACTGCAGATTGGTCACGGCGGCTGGATTAGCTTCCTGAGCTTTATCGCGGTGCTGATCGCCAGTATCAATATTTTCGGTGGTTTCACCGTGACTCAGCGCATGCTGAAAATGTTTCGTAAAGGCTAAGGGGTAGCATATGTCTGGAGGATTAGTGACAGCCGCATACATTGTTGCTGCAATCCTGTTTATTTTCAGTCTGGCGGGACTTTCCAAACACGAAACGTCTCAGCAGGGTAATAACTTTGGTATCGCCGGGATGGCGATTGCGCTGATTGCCACTATTTTCGGACCCGATACCGGCAACGTTGCCTGGATCCTGGTGGCGATGATCATCGGCGGGGCGATCGGTATTCGTCTGGCAAAACGCGTTGAAATGACCGAAATGCCGGAGCTGGTGGCGATCCTGCACAGCTTCGTCGGTCTGGCGGCGGTGCTGGTGGGCTTCAACAGCTATCTGTACCACGAACCGGGCATGGAGCCGATTCTGGTCAACATTCATCTGACCGAAGTGTTCCTGGGCATCTTCATCGGTGCAGTAACCTTCACCGGCTCGATTGTGGCGTTCGGTAAGCTGCGCGGTAAGATCTCCTCCAAACCGCTGATGCTGCCAAATCGTCATAAGCTGAATCTGGCGGCGCTGGTGGTCTCCTTTGTGCTGCTGGTGGTCTTTGTGCGTACCGAAAGCGTAGGTCTGCAGGTGCTGGCGTTACTGGTGATGACCATCATTGCCCTGGCGTTCGGCTGGCACCTGGTGGCCTCCATCGGTGGGGCAGATATGCCGGTTGTGGTGTCGATGCTGAACTCCTACTCCGGGTGGGCGGCGGCAGCGGCTGGCTTTATGCTGAGCAACGACCTGTTGATTGTCACCGGTGCGCTGGTGGGCTCTTCCGGTGCGATTCTGTCCTACATCATGTGTAAGGCGATGAACCGCTCATTCATCAGCGTTATCGCCGGTGGTTTTGGCTCTGACGGCTCCTCGACCGGTTCTGACGAAGAAGTGGGCGAGCACCGTGAGATCAGCGCGGAAGATACGGCAGAGATGCTGAAAAACTCGCACTCGGTCATTATCACCCCAGGCTATGGCATGGCGGTGGCGCAGGCGCAGTATCCGGTTGCTGAAATCACCGAGAAGCTGCGCGCGCGCGGCATCAAGGTGCGCTTTGGCATCCACCCGGTAGCGGGGCGTCTGCCAGGCCACATGAACGTGCTGCTGGCAGAAGCGAAAGTGCCTTACGACATCGTGCTGGAGATGGACGAGATCAACGATGATTTCGCCGACACCGACACCGTGCTGGTCATTGGCGCCAACGACACCGTTAACCCGGCGGCGCAGGACGATCCACGCAGCCCAATCGCCGGGATGCCGGTTCTGGAAGTGTGGAAGGCGCAAAACGTGATTGTCTTCAAACGTTCCATGAACACCGGCTACGCTGGCGTTCAGAACCCGCTGTTCTTCAAAGAGAACACCCACATGCTGTTTGGCGACGCCAAAGCCAGCGTGGATGCGATCCTGAAAGCACTGTAATTCGCGTTCTCCTCAAAAACCGCTCTTCGGGGCGGTTTTCTTATTTCTGCGGTCAGCGTTTCTCCTCTGTCTATACTTTACCCTTTGTGTACTACGAGGAGGTGAAATGCAATTTTTGTCCCGCTTCGACATCCTGGAGCTGATGATGACGCCGACATTCTGGGTAAGCGTCGCCACGGTTATCGTCGTGACGCTGCTGGTCTACTGGCTTCTGACGCGCCTGATCGCATTCGTTAAGAGAGGGATCACAACCTGGGGAGATAAGCACCCAACCACAAACAGGATGCGTTTTATCCTGACCGATATGCTTAACCGCACCAGTCGCTTCCTGCTTTTTGTCGTGGCGCTGCTCATCAGCCTGCGTTTTGTTGATTTACCCGACCGGCTCTTTAGCACCGTAAGCCACGCCTGGTTCCTTGTCTTCGCGATACAGGTGGCGCTCTGGCTTGATCAGGGCGTGGTGTCGTGGCTGCGACACGTTATGCTGGTCCCCGGCAGTCATAAAAATCCGGTTACCCTGGTGATCACCGGTCTTATCCTTCGCGCTATCGTCTGGTCTGTGATGCTGCTGTCGATTCTCGCTAACGCGGGCGTCAACATCACCGCGCTGGTAGCAAGCCTGGGGGTAGGGGGTATTGCTATCGCCCTCGCCGTACAAACCATTCTGAGCGACGTCTTCGCTTCGCTTTCTATCGGCTTTGATAAACCGTTTGAAATTGGTGATTTCGTGGTGTTCAACGACGTGGCGGGAACGGTGGAGCACATAGGCTTAAAAACGACCCGTATTCGTAGCCTGAGCGGGGAGCAGATCGTTTGCGGTAACGCCATTTTGCTTCAGCAGACGCTTCACAACTATAAACGTATGCAGACCCGTCGCATCGTCTTCACGTTTGGCGTCGCCAGCGACACGCCGCCTGAAAAGCTGCGCTATGTGGGGGATATGGTCAGGCAGATCATCACCGATGTGGGTGAGACAAAGTTCGATCGCGCCCATTTCCTCGGGTTTGACCGTGACCGCCTGACGTTTGAAGTGGTTCATATTGTCAATACGGCGGATTACAACAAATACATGGATATCCAGCAGGAGATCAATATCCGTATTCTCGAAGGGCTGAACGCCCAGGAGATTAAGCTGGCGCTGCCCAGCATGGTGTTGCACGCACCGTGGATGCAGGATCGATCAACTGAAGAGACACAGACAGCGATCGAGAGCTGATAAGAAAAGCCCGCCGGGGAGGCGGGCGAATAGATTGACGTTAATCGTCTTCCGGGTCATCCAGTTCAACCGGTGTCTGGTACTCATCCGGCTTAATGACCAGCAGGTCGCAGCGCAGATGGTCAATCACCTGTTCCGCGGTATTGCCCAGGAACGCGGCAGAAATACCGGTCCGTCCGATGGTGCCCAGCACCACAATCCCTGCCTGCAGATGTTCGGCTAAATCCGGGATCACCTCTTCAGGCAACCCTTTCTCGACATGCGTCATGTTCTCATCAATGCTGAACTTCTGGCGCAACGCTTTCATGGCCAGCAGGTGCTGTCCGCGGATCGCGTCGTTATATACGCTCGGGTCAAATTCAGGCAGTTCGATGGCAATATTGATAGGGGTAACCGGGTAAGCGCCGACCAGATGCACTTCGGTGTGGTTAACCTGCTCGGCAAGCAGCAGCGTCTCTTTGACCAGCTTTTCATTCAGCGAATTGTGATAATCCTCTTCGCTTGCCAGGTTTACTGCCACGACGGCTTTGCCGCCTTCAGGCCACGGCTGATCTTTCACCATCCAGACCGGGCACGGGCATTTACGCAGCAAGTGCCAGTCTGTCGGCGTGAAGATCACGGATTCCAGCTTGTCGTGCTGGTGCGCCATTTTCAGCAGCAGATCGTGCCCACCGGCGACGACTTCCTGGATAATCGCTTCAAAGGGGCGGTTATGCCAGACCACTTTAATATCGATAGGCACACCCGCTTCAAGGTAGTACTTCGCCTGTTCGCGGATCCACGCGGTACGTTGGCTGATCACTCCCTGACGCATAGCGGTACGCTCGTCAGGCGACAGAAGGGTGGTCATCTCATACGAGAAGTCATAGATCGGCAAAAACGCTTTGATTTTGCCACCAATCCGTTGATGTAAATACACAGCACGTCGTAATGCCGGCTGATCGTCCTGATTAGGATCGATAGCTACCAGCATGTTTTGATACTTTGCCATACAGGTCTCCTTACTACTGTCACCACAGTCTGTAATTAAAAGAGTAACCTATATATCCTGAATGAAACAGAGGTAAGGTTTTGCCAGATCAATAATTCATGAAAATATCTCAGAAGAATAGCACCGTCGTTGTCACCGCGATAAACGCGATCAACAGCAGCACCATCACCACGATGGCAAACGTGGTTGAGTCCTGAACGTAGGTTTTTTCCTCTCCCTTCATTGGGCCGACAAGCATGATCCAGATGAAGAGGAAGGTCACGGAGGCAATAACAACTGAAACGAAAAATAAACTTTCTCTCAATTTAACCTCAACGAGAACCTTTCAGGAGCGGGGGATGTCTGTCGCAGGGGCGGGAAGTGGTGTGCTTACCTGCCAGACCAATAAATCATAAAAATTTATCGGCCTGGCATCAATCATTCGTGGGGTTTATGCCACGTTGCGGGCGTGGCCGGCAAGAACAGCCAGCGCTTCACCGTTTTCGATGGTGATGTATTTACCTTTAACGGCCAGCATACCGCTTTTCTGGAAACGGCCCAGCAGACGGCTGATGGTTTCCACGGTCAGGCCCAGGTAGTTACCAATATCGCCACGGGTCATGGTGAGACGGAACTCACGTGGAGAGAAACCACGTTCGGCGAAACGGCGGGAGAGGTTATAGATAAATGCAGCCAGGCGCTCTTCCGCATTCTTTTTGGACAGCAGCAGGATCATGTCCTGATCGCCTTTGATCTCACCGCTCATCAGACGCATCATCTGCTGACGCAGGTTTGGCATTTTGCCTGACAGATCGTCCAGCGTTTCAAACGGGATTTCGCAGACCATTGAGGTTTCCAGCGCCTGCGCAAAGCTCGGGTGATGGCCAGTACCGATGGCGTCAAAGCCGACCAGATCACCTGCCAGATGGAAGCCGGTGATCTGCTCATCACCCTGTTCGGTGATGGTATAGCTTTTGATGGTGCCAGAACGGATAGCATAGAGCGATTTCAGTTCGTCTCCCGCTTTAAACAGCGTCTGCCCTTTCTGAATAGGCTTTTTGCGCTCGATGATGTTATCAAGCTGGTCAAGCTCATGCTCATTCAGGGTAAACGGGATACAGAGCTGGCTGATGCTGCAATCCTGGCAATGGATAGCACAACCGCCAGACTGAATGCGTCGTATAATTCGCTTTTCTGGGATCATAGGTTTGCTCAAGCCTTAATTGATATTGGTCAATTTTAACATCTTTTTGGTAAGTACGTAAGCCTGGCAAACCATCAATAAGGACAAGAGACGGCAACGTGTTGCCATCTTCTTGAAATTCCACAGCTTGATTATGGATTTTTAGCCTAACCGGTAGAAAATTAAGCACAAAAAGCCTGGGAACTACAGCAAAAGATACCCTTCGTGACGCAGTAACCACTCCTTGCGCTGCACACCGCCGGCATAGCCGGTCATGGTGCCGTTGCGGCCGATCACACGATGGCAGGGCACCACGATACTGACGGGGTTAGAACCGTTCGCGGCACCCACCGCCCGCGCCGCGCCCGCGCGGCCTAACTGTTCTGCGAGCTGGCCGTAGTGCATAACCTGACCACACGGAATATCGCGTAGCGCCTGCCAGACTTCACGCTGGAATGGCGTACCGGCCGTGGCGGTTGGCAGGTCATTGATGATGCTGAGATCGCCCTCGAAGTACGCCGCCAGCTTGTCGCTCAGCCCACCTGGATTGGTGGCACTGATACGCTCAAAACCCTGGGCGCGGTAATGGATGTTGAGCAGCTCTTCCATGCGATCGCTGTGCTCTTCCCATTCCACGGCACGCAGATGGAACTGCTCGTCGGCGATAACCCACAGCGGCCCAAGTGGCGTTGCAATTTTATCTTCGAGTAATCTCAGCATCCTCTTTCCTTTAATTTAGCCTCGGGTAGATACCCGGCCCTATCGGCAGGCCGACAAGATACCATGCCACCAGCATCACCAGCCATACCCCTAAAAAGATAAGCGGATAGGGGCTTTGTTGAATAAATCAGATTTCGGGTAAGTCTCCCCCGTAGCGGGTTGT
>NZ_JACASJ010000069.1:0-27904 GCF_013391025.1 Enterobacter sp. SECR19-1250
GTCGGGGCCATGCGCGCACCAGCGGCCACCGCGCCGCCCACGCCCGTCGCGGCAGCACCGACGGCCACTGCCGTTCCGGCTGCGCCGACGGCGGCACCGGCCATCGCGCCCGCGCCGAGCTGGGGCGCACCGGACACGAGGCCCGTGGCGATGCCAGGGCCGAAGATCCCCAGCGCCAGTAAGGTGAGCGAAGCCAGCATGATGACCAGCGCGTGGTCGATGTTTGGCTCGGCGGGATGGACTTGGAATTGTGCGAACAGGCCCGAGCCAATGCCGACGATCACGGCCAGCACCAGCACCTTGATGCCGGAGGCCACCACGTTTCCCAAGACTTTTTCGGCCAGGAACGAGGTCTTGTTCCACAGCGCGAACGGCACCAGCACGAACCCGGCGAGCGTGGTCAGCTTGAACTCGATCAGCGTGATGAAAAGCTGGATCGCCAGCACGAAGAAGCACAGCACCACGACCAGCCACGCAAGGAACATCACCACGATGGGGTCGAGGTTCACGAACACCTCGGGGAAGCCCGCCATCTCGCCGATCTGCTCCAGAATCGGCGCTCCGGCGTCGATGCCGGTCTTGGCAAGCCGGCCCGGCTGCAAGAAGTTCTCCATCGTGATGGCCGAGCCGGTGGCGGTGATGCCCAATCCCGCAAACGAGCGGAACACGATGCTGGCCAGCCAGTTGAAGTTGTTGAGGATGTAGGCGAAGGCACCGACGTAGAGCACCTTGCGCAGCAGCTTGGCGATCACGTCATCGCCCTGGCCGGTGGCGTGGCTCATGGCCCAATACAGCCCAGCGATCGTCATGTCGATGACGATCAGCGTGGCCGTGAGGAACGCCACTTCGCCGCGCAGCAGCCCGAAACCCGAGTCGATGTAGGTGGCGAAGGTGTTGAGGAACTGGTCGATGATGGTCACGTCATTCATGGCGCGTCCTCCGGGGCGGGCAAGTCCGGCGCGGTGCCATCGGCCGGTTCCTCGAAGCTGGGCGGGATCGGCGGCAGGTCGGCCAGCGTCTGGTATTCATCCGGCCCGGCCTCGCCGGAAAAGAAGCGCCGCCGGAAGGCTTCGGCGGCGGCGCGGCAAGCGTCCTCGCCCGTGGCCTGCATGACCTGTTGCGGATGGGCCGCGCATTGCGCGCGCAATGCCTTGAGCCGCACGGGATCGGCGGCCAGGGCATCGGCGAGGTTGTCTGCCGGCTGCTCGCTGCAGGCGGCCAGCAGCACGGCACAAAGGACGAGGACGCATCGCATGTCGGCCCCCGTCAGTCGCGGTAGAAGTTGACGGACTGCGGCGTGTACGGCGTGCCTTCCCCGAGGAAGCGCCGCCGCACTTCGCGGGCGCGCTCGGTGGCCGCCGCCTGCCGCGCCAGTTCCAGCGAGGCGGCCCGGTCTTGCGTGATCTGGAGCCGCTGCGACTGGATCGACTGCTTGGCCTGCAAGGCGAGCAACTGGTTCATGGCCTGCATCGCCTGCAACGCGCCTTGCGCCGACTGGCTCTTGCCGACAAGATCGGCCAGCACGCTTTCGTCTTCGCCCAGGTTCTGGGACACCTGCGCCTGCATCTGCATGGTGGTCTGCAAGCCGTTGAGCGTGTTCTTCCACCGCTCCTGGGCGTCGCGGTACATCTGGTCGCCGCTGACGGTGGCAGCGTACTGCTCCGGGTACAGGCGGGCAAACTCCCGATCAAGGTTCGTCACGTCGTAGGCCAAGCCTCGCGCCTGGGCGATCAGCCGCTCGGTGGTCGCCAGGTTGGCGCGCAACTGGCCGACCACGCTGGACGGCAGGCTGGCGAGGTTGCGCGCTTGGTTCATCAGCATCTGCGCTTCGTTCTGTAGCTGCTGGATCTGGTTGTTGATCTGCTCCAGCGTGCGGATCGCGGTCAGCGTGTTCTGCACGAGGTTGGTGGGGTCGATCACGACCCATTGCGCATGGGCGGTGGCGGTGCAAAGCATGGCCGCGATGGCAGCGGCGACAAGGCGCTTCTTCATGGCAGGTTCTCCAAGGGTTGAGCTGCGAGGGAATCCGGCGCGAGGCCGGGGAACGAGGGCAGCAGGTCAGCCGCCCAATCGAGGCCGCGATGACGCAGCCAGGCGCCCGCGAAACCGGGGGGGCCGGCGTCCAGCAGCACGCGGTCTATGTCGCGCTGGTCTTGCGGCGTGGAAGCGCCCGCAAAGGCCAGCGTCGCCGGCCCCAGGTCGAGGTCGAACAGGCGGTTGCCGAGGCGGGATTGGTAGTAGTAGTCGCGCTTGGGCTGCGCGGTGGCGACGATCTCGATCTGCCGCCTGTTGAGGCCGAAGCCCTCGTAGATCGTGCGAATCTGCGGCTCGGTCGCCTGTGGGTTGGCGAGGAAAATGCGGCTTGCGCAGCTTTCGATGATCGCGGGCGCGATGCTGGAATCCTTGATGTCCGCAAGTGACTGGGTGGCGAAGATGACGCTGACGTTCTTTTTGCGCAGCGTCTTGAGCCATTGGCGGATGCGCGCGGCAAACACCGGGTCATCGAGGAACAGCCACGCTTCATCGAGGATCAGCAGCGTCGGCGCACCATCGAAGCGTTCGTCGAAGCGTGCAAAGAGGTAATGCAGAACGGCCATGACGGCGGCCTTGCTGTGCATCAGTTCTTCCATCTCGAAGCACTGCACGTCGGCCATGCCCAGCCGGTCGTGATCGGCGTCCAGCAGCTTGCCGTGCGCGCCGCCCAACACATAGGGCGCGAGCGCCTGGCGCAGCGCGTTGGACTGCAAGAGGACGGAAAGCCCGGTCATCGTGCGTTGCTCCACCGGCGCACCGGCAAGGCTTTGCAGCGCCGACCAGATGGCCGCCTTCTCGTCCGGGCCGACTGCCACGCCTTCGTGCAGCAAGCGTCCTTCGATCCATTCCGCTGCCCAGCTGCGGTAGCCCTCGCGGTCAATGCGAGCCAAGGGCTGAAAGGCGATTTCGCCATCCATGCCCAGGTCGTAGTGCTCGCCGCCCAGCCCGAGGATGGTGGCGCGCATGGAGCGCCCCATGTCGAACGCGAAGATGCGCGAGCCGCGATAGCGGCGGAACTGCATCGCCAGCGTGGCGAGCAAGACCGACTTGCCCATGCCAGTCGGGCCGGCGACCAGCGTATGGCCCACGTCGCCGATGTGAGTCACCAGCCGGAACGGCGTCGCGCCATCGGTGCGCGTGACGATCAGCGGCGGGCCGTCGAGGTGGTCGTTCTTCTCCGGCCCGGCCCATACCGCCGACACTGGCATCATGTGCGCCAGGTTCAGCGTCGAGACGATGGGCTGTCGGACGTTGGCATAGGCATTGCCCGGAATGGACGATAACCACGCATCCACAGCATTAAGCGTTTCGGGAATGGTGACGAAGCCGCGCCCCTGAATGACGCGCTCCACCATGCGCAGCTTCTCGTCGGCTGCGCCGGCGTCCTCGTCCATGACGGTGACGGTCGCCGTCAGATAGCCAAAGGCGACTTGATCGCTGCCCAGCTCCTGCAAGGCGGCATCGGCGTCGGCAGCCTTGTTGTTCGCATCGGTATCGACCAGCGGGCTTTCCTGCTGGAAGATCGTTTCGCGCAGCAGCGCGATGACGTTCTTGCGCTTGGCGAACCACTGGCGGCGCAGGCGCCCCAATTCCCGTTCCGCCTCGGATTTGTCGAGGCACAGAAAGCGCGTACTCCAGCGATACCCAAATCCCAGGCGGTTGAGGTCGTCCAGAATCCCCGGCCAGGTCGAGGTCGGGAAACCGCGCACCGACACCACGCGCAGGTGCCGGTCGCCCAGCATGGGTGCTAGGCCGCCGACCAGCGGCGAGTCGGTCAGCAGCGCGTCGATGTGGAACGGCACTTCAGGCACGCCGACGCGGTAGTGCCGCGTCGAGATGGTGGCGTGCAGATAGGTCAGCGTCTGGCTGTCGTCCAGCCAGGAGACTTCCGGCATCACGCCATCGAGCAGGTCAAAGACCCGATCCGTTTCCGCAACGAAGGATTGCAGCCGCTCGCGCCAGTCCACGCCA
Source organism: Enterobacter sp. SECR19-1250 (assembly GCF_013391025.1). NCBI lineage: Bacteria > Pseudomonadati > Pseudomonadota > Gammaproteobacteria > Enterobacterales > Enterobacteriaceae > Enterobacter > Enterobacter sp. SECR19-1250. The sequence goes on from NZ_JACASJ010000069.1 coordinate 4,006, forward strand.
TTCGTCGGCGTGTTCTCGTAGAGCATCTTGGCGGCTCGGGCGCGCGACTCCTCCGGCGGCAGGTATTGCAGCGTGAAGTGGTAGATGCTCTCGAAGTGGCTGTCCGACTCCTCGAACGCCGCACGTCGTTCCTCGTCCACCAGCCACGACAGCGGCTCGGGAAACGAGGACTGCGGATAGCGCGATGCCCGCATCCGCTCGGCGTCGATATAGAAGGCCCAGCCAGAGCCGGTGCGGCGAAGCGCGTTGTTCTGCCGCGCCGCCGTGGCGATCAATTCGCCCTGCGTCGCACTGTCCAAGTCGGGGCCGCGGAACTGGAACGATCGTTGAAACGAGCCGTCCTTGTTCAGCACCACGCCCGGCGCGACTAGCCCGGCCCAGGGCAGCCAGTCGGCGAGCAGCGCGGGCCGCTGGCGGTATTCGGCGAGGTTCAGCATGGCGGCATCCCCTCACACGTCCAGCAGCGGGCGGTGCTTGATGTGCCGGGCGAACACGGCCATGAACTGCGGATCGACGCGCGCACCCCAGACCGCCAGCGAATGGCCGACGATCCAGAGCACCACGCCAGGAATCCACAGTTGCAGGCCCAGCCCGACGGCGGCGGCCAGCGTGCCGTTAGCAATCGCCACGGTGCGCGGTGCGCCGCCTAGCAAGATCGGCTCGGTGAGCGAGCGATGCAAAGGCACCTCGAACCCGGCCGCGAAGGTATCCGGGCCGCTCATACGACAGCCCCGCCGGAGAAGCTGAAGAACGACAGGAAGAAGCTCGAAGCCGCGAACGCGATGGACAGGCCGAACACGATCTGGATCAGCTTGCGAAAGCCGCCCGACGTGTCGCCGAACGCGAGCGCGAGGCCCGTGGCGATGATGATGATGACGGCCACGATGCGCGCCACCGGCCCTTGGATCGACTCCAAGATCGACTGCAAGGGGCCTTCCCAGGGCATCGAGGAACCGGCGGCCTGCGCGGTTCCGGCCAGGAACAGCAGCAGCGCGGCCAGCATCAGTCCTTGCCCCGCAGGGCGGGCCAGGCTATGCAGCCGCGCGAGGCCGGACAGGTTGAAATGCGGATTTACGGAATCACGGAAAGCATGGGCGTGCGTCGTCATGGAAGTTCTCCAGAAAGGTCGAGGGATGGGGAAGTCGCCGCAACGGGTGCGGCATCGGGAAGCGGCGGCAGCTCGGGAAACGGCGTCTCCAGCGCGTCCGCCAGTTGGTAGCCCACGCCGTCGAAGCCGACGACGCGGGCGATACTCTCGATGCGGCGCTTGCGCCCGCGTCCGGCGATGTGGATCACCACGTTGACCGCCTCGGCGATCAGCGCACGCGGCGGATTCACCGCCACTTCGAGAATCAGTTGCTCCATGCGCAGCAGCGCGCCCAGCGCGGAACCTGCGTGGATCGTGGCGATGCCGCCGGGGTGGCCCGTGCCCCACACCTTGATGAGATCCAGCGCCTCGGCGCCACGTACCTCACCAACGACCACGCGATCAGGCCGCAGGCGCATGGACGAGCGCACCAGCTCGGTCATGGACACCACGCCGGCGCGCGTGCGCAGCGGCACGTGGTCGCGGGCTGCGCATTGCAGCTCTACCGTGTCTTCGAGCACCAGCACGCGGTCGCCGGTGGCGGCGATTTCGGCGAGCAAGGCATTGGCGAGCGTGGTCTTGCCGCTGCTGGTGGCCCCGGCGATCAGGATGTTCTGGCGCTCGCGCACGGCGCGCACCAGAAAGCCCGCCTGGGCGGCGGTCATCATTCCGTCCACGACGTACCGCTCCAGCGGGATCACGCCGATGGCGCGCTTGCGCAACGCAAAGGCCGGCCCCGGCGCGGCGGGCGGCAGGATGCCCTCGAAGCGTTCGCCGGTTTCGGGCAGTTCGGCGGATAGCAGCGGCTGGCCGCGATGCACCTCCGCGCCGACGTGGGCCGCGACCAAGCGGATGATCCGCTCGCCATCGGCCTCGGGCATCTCCACGCCCATCGGCGCGCGGCCCGACGACAGGCGATCCACCCAAAGGGTGCGGTCGGGGTTGAGCATGATTTCCACCACGTCGGGGTCTTCGAGCGCAGTGGCGATCAGCGGCCCCATCGCCGTGCGCAGCATCTGGATGCGCCGGTCGAGCGAGGCCGCAGCGGACGAGCGTGGCTCGGGTGGCAACTGCGAAACGGCGCTCATGACGCACGCTCCCGCGCCTGGGCGGCTGCCGCCGCGTCCTCCATCCGCACCGGAGCGGGGTTCAGTTCCTCCACCACGTCGCGCACCAGGCTCCGTCCACGCATCAGGTGGCGGCCAAGCTGCTCGGTGAACTGCTCGAAGCGCGCCTTGCCCTGGGCGCGAGCTGCCTCTTGATGCGCCTCGGGAACCGGCGTGCTGACGGTCAGGTAGTAGCGGATGAACAGCGCCAGCGTCTCGATGGCGATGTTCTGGTCGCGCTCCATGCGCTCGGCCTGGCGCGACAGCCGGTCGAGCCGCTTGGCGATGGCCGCTTCGCGCTGGTCAGCAGCATCGGGCGATAGCCACGATGCGAGCGCCGCCGCGACGATGGACGACTTGGATACGCCTTTCTTGGCGGCCAGTTCATCAAGCCGCTGGGCGTGCTCGGGCTGGATAAAGAGATTCAGGCGGTAGTGGCTCATAGCTCAATTCCGTCGTTGGGGTCGAGGGACGCCAGCCGGGCCGTGCGCTGCATGGCCGGATCAAGTTGGCGAGGAAGGGGAAGCGGCAGGTCGTCGTCGTCATCGAACAAGCCGAGGTCGGCCGCGGGCGCGGCCAGCTCCGGGTCGTAGGCGACGGCCTCGGAGAGTTCGGGCTGACGGCGTGGGCCGCCGTCGTCGGCGGAACCGAGGCCATCGGCGGATGCCGTGGCCGGTGCGGTGGGCGTTGGTGGGATTGCCAGCCCGCTCCAGTCGTCGGCGCGCAGCGGCGGCGCGTCGGCGTATTGGCAGTCCGCCAGCGCGGGCGGCGGCAACACGCGCCGCTTGAAATTGGCGTCGGCGTAATAGCGCAGCTTCCGGGCCTTGATCGGCGCCACGCTGGACACCATCACCACCGCCTCGTCCGGCGGTAGCTGCATGACTTCGCCCGGTGTCAGCAGCGGGCGGGCCGTCTCCTGGCGCGACACCATGAGGTGCCCCAGCCACGGCGCGAGCCGGTGGCCCGCGTAGTTGCGCTGTGCGCGCAGCTCGGTGGCCGTGCCCAGCGTCTCGGAGATGCGTTTGGCGGTGCGCTCGTCGTTCGTGGCGAACGTCACGCGCACATGGCAGTTGTCCAGAATCGAATGGTTCTGGCCGTAGGCTTTGTCGATCTGGTTGAGCGACTGCGCGATGAGGAAGCTGCGGATGCCGTAGCCCGCCATGAAGGCCAAGGCCGTCTCGAAGAAGTCGAGCCGGCCCAAGGCCGGGAACTCGTCGAGCATCAGCAGCAGCTTGTGGCGGCGCTCGATGCCGTCGCTGCCGTCGAGCGATTCGGTGAGCCGGCGTCCGATCTGGTTGAGGATCAACCGGATCAAGGGCTTCGTGCGGCTGATGTCCGAAGGCGGCACCACCAGGTACAGCGATACGGGGTGCTCGGCGGAAATGAGGTCAGCGATACGCCAGTCGCAGCGCGAGGTGACTTCGGCCACCGTGGGATCGCGGTACAGGCCGAGGAACGACATGGCGGTGCTCAACACGCCGGAACGCTCGTTGTCCGACTTGTTGAGCACTTCACGCGCAGCGGATGCCACCACCGAATGCGGCCCATCGCCCAGGTGGGGCGTGGTCATCATCCGGTGCAAGGTCAGCTCGAAGGGGCTGGCCGGGTCGCTGAGGAAGTTGGCGATGCCGCGCAGCGTCTTGTCCTCGCCCGCATAGAGCACATGCAGGATCGCCCCGACCAGCAGCGCGTGCGAGGTCTTCTCCCAATGGTTGCGCTTCTCCAGCGCGCCGTCGGGATCGACCAGAATGTCCGCGATGTTCTGCACGTCGCGCACTTCATGCGCGCCGCGCCGTACCTCCAGCAGCGGGTTGTAGGCCGCCGACTTTGCATCGGTCGGGTTGAACAGCAGGCAGTGGCTGAAACGGCTGCGCCAGCCGGCGGTGATCTGCCAGTTCTCCCCCTTGATGTCGTGGATGACCGCCGAGGCCGGCCAGCTCAACAAGGTGGGAACCACCAGGCCGACACCCTTGCCGCTGCGCGTCGGCGCGAAGGTCAGGACGTGTTCCGGGCCTTCGTGGCGCAGGTACTGGCGATCGTACTGGCCGAGGAACACGCCGACCGGCTGCGTGAGGCCCGCCTTGCGAATGTCCTGCGCATTCGCCCAACGGGCCGAACCGTAGGTCGTGACCAGGCGTGCCTGTCGCGAGCGCCAGACCGACATGGCAATGGCGACGGCCACGGCGACCATGCCGCTGCCACCGGCGATGGCTCCGCCCGTGTCGAAGATTTCCGGGGTATAGGCACCGTAAGAGAACCACCACTCAAACAGCTTCCACGGGTAGTAGATCGGCGTGCCAAGAAAATCGAACCAGGGCGAGCCAAGGCGTAGCTGATAGCCAAGGGCTGCTGCTGTCCATTGTGTGGCGCCCCACACTCCGGCGATCACGATGCCGAATACCACGGCGATCTGACCGAACAGCACGTTCGTCCCTTGCATGACCTGGCCTCCGATTTCTCCTGCGCTGATTCCTCATGGAAGAAGCGGCACAAGGACGTGCCGCAGGCGTCAGGATCGGTGTCGGATCAGTGCCGGTCAAAGACCGTTTAGAGCAGAAAGGTCGAGGAAAAAGAAAGAATTAGTGCTGCGGTAGGCCAAAGAAAAACGCCGCAAGCGGTAGCGCATTGCGGCGTGTCGAGAAGAAAAATGAAGATGATGCAGCGAGTTGCCAACAATCAGAACTTGGGCGATTCCTTCGGTGGTGTGTATGGCGTTTGGCCGTCGCCATAGAACCGTTTGCGCGTAGCTTCCGCCACGCGGTTGCACAGCACTTCGCCCAGCTTGGCGCGGTCGGTCTTGCACTGCTGCCGCAGTTCCTTGAGCCGCTCGGGGTTGGCCGCGAGTTCTTCCACCGTCGGGACGTTGACTGTGGAATCAGCGGGCTTCTGTGGCGTCTCGGACTGGCCGCAGGCAGCCAATGCAGCCATCAGCAAGAACGGGATGATTTTCTTCATGGCATCATTCCTCCGAAGCATCGGGATTTCGACCTCGTATCGGCCTTGGGGGTTCCAGAGATTCGATGGTCTGTACGCGCTCAATGAATCTTGCCAGTTCGTCGGATAGATCACCGTCAAGATGAAGCAAGTACGTCGTCAACGGTGGCACGCGCTGCGCCAGCGGACGGGCCACGACACCCGGCTCACGGCTGGCGGCAATGTGTGCGGCGCCGGCCAGCCCGAGCGCGAAACCAGCCGATACCAGCGCCATCATCAGGTCGCAAGAAGCAACACGTTCTGCAATCAAAGGCTCCATCTCAGTATGGCGAAGCACTCGTTCGACATGCTTGGCGTGGCCTTCGCACACTTGCGGATCGCACAAGACCAATGGGTAGCGCAGCAGCTCATCCAAGGGGATGCGTTTGTGGGCCAGCAACGGATGCCGGCCAGGAACCGCGACCATCAGCGTATCGCTCCAGGCAGGTACGGTGACGATGCCATCACCAACCTCGTTGGACTGGGCGAATCCCACGTCGTACAGATCGCTATGAAGCCCCTTGATCTGCTGTGACAGGGGCACCTCGAAGAATCGGATTTCTACCTCAGGTTCTTCCTGGCGACAAAGTACGAGCAAGGCAGATAGACGCGATGGCGTGATGCCATCGGACAACGCCACGCGCAACTGCCCGTGAAAGCCGTTGGCCGCCGCCTTTACGCTCTCCCGAGCCTGTTCCACAGCAGCGAGTACGCGACGAACATGCTCCAAGAACAACTTGCCAGCGCGGGTCAGCCTGGTGCTGCGGGTGGTGCGGGCAAACAGCACAACACCCAGTTCTTCTTCCAGTTCCTTGATGGCTCGGGACAAGGGCGATTGCTCAATGTGCAGTTTCTCTGCGGCACGGGCGAAGCGAAGCTCCTCAGCTACGGCGAGAAAATACTTCAGGTGTCTCAACTCCATAGAATATTCACTCCCTCCGAGCCGACATAGCACTTGCTCCTCGGTTAATGCTAGAACCATGATTCGTCACCTAGGCCAGTGCTGAGTATTGGCAGCTCCGAGCAGCCGAGCGAGGGTCAAGGCGGAGCTTGCCAACTCAATCAGGCGGTGGCCGTGACCTTGTGAGTCACGGCCACAATCTGAAAAATCAGTTCTTACCGTCGGACGATTGACGGGGTGCCGGAGTCGGCGTTGCAGCCGGCTTCTTCTTTGCGGCGGCATCGCATTGCTCTTTCAGCTTCTTTACTTCGGGGTAAGCCACGTCGCTGATGTACCGCTTCGTATCTGCCAACTGCTCGCAGGTCTTCGGCATGGCCTTCTCATCGTCGTTATGCGCGCCGGGGTGGGCCATCGCAAGCGGCGAAGCGAGCGATGCGCTGGCCAGGGCGGCAATCAAGAACGGACGAATATTCATTTCACTATCTCCTTGGGTTAAGCCCAGCCTTCGCGGCTGAGCGGAAAACTACGGCCTCCTGTTGCGTGTCTGCTATATCAGCAGGAGGGCCGGAGTACATGGGCATTCGCCCCTGTCTTTTTGATGACTACAAGACGCGCTTCATTTCTGCGTATTGACCGCGAGCGCGGACAACCACAGTCACATCGGCATCCCCACGGTTTCGCCAGAACCAGCCGTGATTGCCGTTAAAGGCAGCCTGGATCGAACCATCATCTGCGGGCACGGCACGGCCTTTCTCGTAGCTGATCGACTGTCCACCGCCATCGCCGTGGGTATCGAAGTTCACTACGCCACCTTCGGCAATCCAACTGAACTCAGCTTTCTCGCCGGCCTTCATACTCAACTTCACTTCGGCACCTTGGCCCGGCTTTAGGACAACGCGCACCTCATCGCGCCACGCAGAATCGTTCGCCAACTGAGGGGTGCCTTGTGTCTGCGCCGGCGTGGCTATGCTGGCATTCCCTGTGCTCGTGCCGGCGGCCCTGGCCTTGGCTGCGTCCATTGCTGCATCTGCCGCGGCTTCTTTAGCTAGCTGGGTCTTGATTTCCCCCATTTCCGTCAGCCCGAGAGCGCGGCCAATCCCTGTCGGGTCGATTGCATATTCGGAGGGAAGGACGATAGCTATCAGAATTGCGACGGCGGCAACGAGCGCAATGCACGTTGATCGCAGCAATTGTTTCGATGTAGGTAGGTCGTCAAGAGTTGGCTTTGATACGTTGAACATAAAGGTTTTCTCCGTGCGGGGTTCAGGAAACGAAGTAGCCGGTGATTTGGTAACCGATCAGAATGAAGCCGGCACACATCATTGCCACGTTTGCGGTGTATGCATGACGCCAGAAGCTCGCTGTTCGGCGCCAGTAGCTCATTGCGATCAAGATCGTGCCGAGCGCAAGCAACTGTCCCATCTCAACGCCGACATTGAATGCCAGTAGATTGGGAATCAGGCCGTCAGGTGAGATGTTGTATTCGATGATCTTGGTGGATAGTCCGAATCCGTGGAACAGACCGAATACAACTGTGGCGGCTTTTGTATTCGGTTGAAAGCCAAGCCATCGTTGAAAGGCGCCAATATTGTCGAGCGCCTTGTAAACAACCGAAAGGCCGATGATCGCGTCGATGATGTAGCTGTTGATTCCGACGTTGAAATACACACCAAGTAGCATCGTGGTCGAGTGGCCGATGGCAAATAGCGTCACGTACAGGGCGACATGTTTCATCCGGTATAGGAAAAAGATCACGCCGAGTAGAAACAGAATATGGTCGTACCCCGTCGCCATATGCTTCGCCCCTAAATACATGAAGGGGATAATATTGATGCCAGATATTTCTTGGATGTATCCCTTATCGCCCTCGGCAACAGCATGGGCCAGAGCCTGGTTTGCACTGGCGAACATGAGGAGAAGCATTGCCGTTAGAAATAGGAGAATACGTGCCCGGGTTGATGGATGGCGGCTCGGCATTACTTCAATTAGTCTTTCGTGCATGTATCTCATACCTTGAATAAACTCAGAAAAATCCTTTGATTGAGCGCGGGAAAGTGGCTTCTCATTCTCCGCGCTCCTGCGATTAGGGTGAAGAAATCGACGCGCTTACGATGGCGTGTCCTCCGGGCTCAGTCGCTCAATCTCGCCTGCCATATTGGCGTGCAGCAGTTCGGCTCTATTCATCGGCCAGCCCAAGAATCAAATGAGCGTCGATCAGCAGCCGATTGCGCGCCTTCAACGCTTCAATGCGGGATGAAAGCGATGCCCCGGCAGCATCGACGGATTGCCGACGCAGCAGCAGCAGAGATTGCAAATCCCCTTCGCCAAGGCCGTAGCCACGCTGGCCGAGCTTGGCGTTCTCATGGGCCATCTGCGCGGACTGTTCGGCTAACCTCCAGCGCCGCAGTGCAGTGCGGGCATCGTTGATGGTTTCCGCAGTCGCTAAGTCGATTTCCTTGCGCTGGCGCTCTAGTTCGGCCCGCGCAACGTCCGCCTGCTTGAGCGCCTCCAACATGGTTTCCTTGCGATAGGTCCCTCCGAGCGGAATGCTCACGCTGATGCCCACGATGCGTTCGCTGCGACGAGCCTCCGAGGCTGTGAAAATGCCAACGGTGGGGTCAGGAATCCGGTCGGCTCGCGCCCTCTCGGCAGTCAGTTCAGCCCGCTTTAGCGAAGCTTGCATGATTCGCAGCGTGTCGCTCTCGGCAAGGACCCGTTCGCGCCACTGCGCTTCGTCCAGCTCAAGTTCCACAGGTTCACTTAAGGACTGCGGCTCCATCACCAAAGAAGGAAACCGTGAGCGAAGACGAAGGATCGCCTTGGCCTCCTGTGCCTGGGTGGCGTCGAACTGTCGGCGCGCCTCGGCCGCGTCCGCTTGTGCAGCGTTGAGATCCAGCAGCGACGCATCGCCGGCTCTGCGACGCCCTGCAACTGCCGATGCGCTCGATTCGGCGAAGCCGAGCTGTTCCTTGGCCAACTCTCGCGCCTGGATAGATGCCAGCCAGTCGATCCACAAGTCAGCCAATGCACGCGCGGCTTCATGTCGTGCTTCCGCTAACTCGGCGCGAGCTATCTGTTCGGTAGTGTCGCCTAGGCCCTGATCGAGCTCGGCCTTGCCACCAATTCGGATCGGTCGCTCGATCCTGGCGGTCCATTCGTTGGAATTGCCACCTGTGTCATAGCGGCGTCTCTGGCCGTCGATTCCTACAGACCATTCGTAGGGAGATGCAGCGATCTTGCGCCCTGTGTGACCTGCTGCTTCCAGCGCATGCCGAGCCTTCAAGACAGAAGGCTCCTGCTCGATAGCCGCACGCGCAAGTTCGGCAGGTGGTAGGTCGGACGGAGTGACAGGCTGTGCAACCACTTGTAGCGGCAGCACCAGCACCCACCCCAAGGTCATCGTGATCCAAGACTTCATGCAATCTCTCCATCGATCGACAGCGGCGCTGCCCAATAGCGCAACCCAGTGCCAGCAAAGCGTTCTTGCAGCAATTGCAGGAGTTCTTCCTGCTTCCCGTCGGTGACCACGATCTGCACCAGGACCGCATGGCTGCGTCCCATCACTTTTTCTTCGTTCGATAGCCGCCCGTAGGCTGTGCCGTGGCTGAACGTCGGCGTGCTTACAAAGAGTTCGTCACCCGCAACTTCAAGCAGCAGGTCGAACAACTTTTCCTCGATTTGTGGATCAAGAACCAAGGTCAGGCAAGACTTAGGCATGGCTCACCTCCACAGGCGCCGCCGACTTGGCATGCGCGAATCGCAGGTACAGGATGGGCAGCAGGATCAGCGTCAGCGCGGTCGCTGTGATCAGGCCGCCGATAACGACGATGGCCAACGGTCGCTGAATTTCCGAGCCGGGGCCAGTGGCGAACAGCAGCGGTATCAGACCGAACGCGGTGATCGAAGCTGTCATCAGCACTGGACGCAAGCGCCGACGTGCCCCCTGTGTCACGCACTCGATTAGGGAAAGGCCTTCGGCGTGCAACTGGTTGAAGTAGCTCACCAGCACCACGCCGTTGAGGACGGCGATACCCAGGAGCGCGATGAAGCCTACCGAGGCCGGCACGGACAGGTACTCGCCCGTGAGCCAGAGCGCCATAATTCCGCCCACCAACGCAAAAGGAATGTTGCTCAAGACCAGCAAGGCCTGTCGCAGTGAGCCGAAGGTTGAGAACAGGATCAGGAAGATGAAGCCCAGCGACAGCGGCACAACGAGGGACAGCCGGGCCGCCGCGCGCTGCTGGTTCTCGAACTGCCCCCCCCAGGCGACGCGATAGCCCGTGGGGAGCGTCACCGCCTGCGCAACCTTTGCTTTGGCTTCCTCAACGAACCCCACTAGATCGCGGCCGGTGACATTGGCGATCACTACGCTGTAGCGGCTTCCCATCTCGCGATCGATCTTCACTGGTCCGCTTTCGCGCTCCAGTTTGGCGAGTTGATCCAGCGCGACGTTTTGGCCGCCGGGCGCCATGATGCGCAACGCCGCGAACTCTGCTGGGGAAACTTTCACGCCGTCAGGACCGCGCACCACGATCGGGATTCGGCGGTTGCCGTCGATCACAGTGCCTGCTCGCTGGCCCTCGATCTGCACGCGCAAGGCGTCCTGAACGTCCTCGACCGATAGGCCGTAGCGACCAGCGGCCAAACGATCGACCACTACGCGCAGGTACTGCACGCCATCGTTCTCGACGGTGTAGACGTCCTGGCTGCCGGGCACTTCCTTGATCAGCTTCTCGACCTGGCCGGCGAGGTCATTGAGCGTCTTCAGGTCCGGCCCGAATATCTTGATCGCCACGTCGCCTCGCACCCCGATGATCATCTCGGATACGCGCATGTCGATGGGCTGCGTGAAGCTGTAGCCCACACCCGGCAGTTGATCGAGTACCCCACGAATCTTGTCTTCCAACGCTGGCTTGCCTCCTTCGGGCCATTCGCTACGTGGCTTGAGAACGAGAAAGGTATCGGTCTGGTTCAGGCTCATGGGGTCCAGGCCGATCTCATCGGCACCCGCCCGCGCGACAATGCCAGTGATCTCGGGCACGCCCTTCATCAACGCCTGATGTATCTTCAGATCGAGTTCGGCCGTCTGTTCCAGGCTCACCGAGGGAAGCTTTTCAATGCCGACGATGATGTCTCCCTCGTCCATTGCCGGCATGAAGGTCTTGCCGACCAGTGTGTAGACGCCCACGGCTACGGCCAGCATGGCGCCCGCCACAACAAAGACCAGTTTTTGCCGGCGCAGGGCGAAGTCGAGGACCGGCGTGTACAGCCGCAGCGCATGGCGTGGCAGCCAGGGGTCGTCGTGCGTCACCTTCTTGAACAGGAAGGACGACAGCACGGGGATGACGGTAAGCGAGAGGACGAGCGAACTGCCCAACGCGAATACGATCGTCATCGCCACCGGCACGAAGAACTTGCCTTCGAGACCTTGCAGCGTCATTAGCGGCAGGAACACGACGGCGATGATCAGGATGCCGGCCGCGACCGGCGCGGCCACCTCACGCACCGCACGAAACACCATGTGCTGACGTGGTAGCTTGTCCTTGCCGTCATGGGCCATGTGCTGGACGATGTTCTCGACCACCACCACCGCACCGTCGACCAACATGCCCAGCGCGATGGCCAGACCCCCCAGGCTCATCAGATTGGCCGACATGCCATACCAGCGCATCAGGATGAAGGTGGCTAGCGCCGACAGCGGCAGCACCACGGCCACCGTCACGGCAGCTCGCAGGTTGCCCAGGAATGCTCCCAGCAGGACCAGCACCAGTACGGTCGCTTCCAGCAGCGCCGTTGACACCGTGCCAATCGCGGTCTCGACAAGGCTGGCGCGGTTGTAGAAGACCTTGAGTTCGACGCCCTTCGGCAAGGTCGGCTTGAGTTCTTCCAACTTCTTCGTCACGCCTTGGACGACTTTCTGTGCATTGGCCCCAGCCAACCCGAGCACAAGGCCTTGTACGGCCTCTCCCTGGCCGCTCTGCGTCACCACCCCATAGCGAGTGAGATAGCCCTCGCGGACCTGAGCAATGTCGGCGATGCGCACGCTCGCCCCGCCTTCGGCCTTCACGACGATGGCGCGCACATCGTCCATGCTCTTGATGCTGCCTTCGCTACGCACCAGCAGCACTTCATCGCCTTCGCCGAGGCGGCCTGCGCCGTCATTGCGGTTGTTTGCCTCGATGGCTATGCGCAACTGCGTGGTTGACAGGCCCACCGCAGCAAGTTTCACTGGATCGGGAATGACCTCGAACGTGCGTACCTTGCCGCCCAACGCATTGACATCCGCCACGCCTGGCACCGAGCGCAGGGCGGGCCGGATCACCCAGTCAAGCAAGCTACGTCGCTCCTCCAGCGACATCTCCTTGGACTCGACGGTGAACATGAACATTTCGCCCAGCGGCGTCGTGATCGGCGCCATGCCACCGCTGATGCCTCCAGGCAGATCGGCGCTGATGTTGGACAACCGTTCTGCGACCTGCTGACGTGCCCAATAGATATCGGTGCCGTCCTCGAAATCGACCGTAATATCGACGATGCCGTATTTGGACATCGAGCGCAGGATGCGTTGATTGGGAATGCCCAGCATCTCGACTTCTATCGGTACAGCAATGCGGGTTTCGATTTCCTCGGGCGTCATGCCCGGTGCTTTCATGATGATCTTGACCTGCGTGCTCGCAACGTCAGGGAACGCATCGATCGGCAGATTCCGGAAGGCATACCAGCCTCCACCGGCCAGCAATGCGCCGACCAGCAGGACAAAAAGGCGCTGCGCGAGCGCGAATTGAACAAGGCAAGTCAGCATCTCAATTGCCCCCGCCCTTGCCGAGCCATGCCGCCTTCAGCCCGATCACTGAAGTAACGGCGATTTCCTGGCCAGCCCGAAGCGCACCCTGGACCCGCAACGCTTGACCGGCGCTATCCAATACATCCACTGGCGTGGCGACGAAGCCCTTATCGGTTCGCACGAAGACATAGGCCTTGTCGCCCTGGCGCGCCACGGCGGCGACCGGCACCGGCCAACCTTCGCCGCCAGCGGCAAAGGCTACTTGGGCCTGGACGAACTCGCCCGGCCGCAGCGACACCGCCCCGCGTGTGACCTCCGCGCGCAGCACTACCGTCTGGCTGTCGCTGACGGTGGCTCCCAGGCTGGTGGTGACCGCAACCGCATCCCTGCCAACAACGGTGACTTGGCCGCCACGCGCTGTCACCCTCGACTGGCGCTCTACAGGCAACTGGATATCAAGCCACAGCTTGCGTGTGTCTGCGACACGCGCAAGGGGATCAGATTGTTGGACTCGTTGCCCCGGCTTGACGCCAAGATCAGTCACGATGCCCCCCGCACGTGCCCGGATGACTAGCGCGTCCTGCATCGAGCCGCCTGCGGCGACACGACTTATAGCGCCCGCATCCAAGCCTGCCAGCCTCAAGGCAGCTTCAGCTTGCCGCAAACGGGCTCGCTCCTCCGTTGCAGCAGTCTCCGCATCTTGCGCTCTGCGCTCAGGTACGATGCCTTCGGCGGCTAACTGCTTCTCGCGCTGCAAGTTCCTTTGCGCTAGACGGTTGCGCGAAGCAGCTTCCATCAGTTTGAGCTGCTGTTCGCCCAATTCTGGGCTGCTCAAGCGCAGTAAGGGTTGGCCCGGTTTGACGGCTTCATTCTGACCAATTAGTAGTTGATCGACTACGCCCGCCAACGGTGCGCTGACGACGTATTCTTGCGAAGGAGGCAGCACGACGCGAGCTGGGTAAGCCATACCCGGAATGGATGCCGGTTTGTCTAGGCGTTGTAGCTGTACGCCCAAGGCCTGCATCTGCGTGGCTGAAACCGCGAACTCGTCGGCGGCCAAGGCCGCCGACGGGAGAGAGAGCGCGATTGCGAAAGCGCAGAGCGTGCGCGTCCAAAGTGACGATTGGTAAGACATAAATGCTCCGATAAATACTCCGCGAAAATTCCAACAGCCGCTGCAATTAGCGAACAAGGTCTTGGCTGGTGAGCAAACGATCCGTGTTTTGGACGGACTAGCCGCGTATGCAGGAGCGGATTCACCATAAAACCGATCGTTAATCGGTTTTTTGAGTAAAAAAACACAGCACACACGCATATGAACTTACCTCGTCATCACGGTGATGAGAGATTCGGTCACAGAGTGCAGCCAGCCGGTCGATAAGCTGCAAAAGGCCAGAACAACGATACCGAGCATTGGCCCCAAATACGAGATCGACGTGTGCCTGGATGACAGCAATGCTTCAACGCGCTCAGGGACAAAATCGGAAAAGAACGCCATCGTCAACGGCACCTGCTCCCTCGCGTGTTGCCGAAATATCTTCTCCACCGTAACGATGGTTTCGGCCACGGCGACAGGGCATCCCACTTCTTTGGCGGCAGCAAAATCACAACGCTGCTCCAAGGCGAGTTCCAGATCGCGCAACAACCGACGACGGACACCGGGCAACTGGATGCTGGACAGTACGGCAGCGGTCAAGCGATTCAGAACATCACGATTGGCGATGTGAGCCTGTTCGTGCGCGAGCACCACGCGCAACTGCATCGGATTGAGTCGTCGCATCAACGACGTTGAAAGCAGAATGTGACCACGCCCGACGCCGCAGGCCAACGCCATAGGCTGTTCAACATCGAGCACGCGCAGTTTGTCGGGATACCCTGGACGACCACTCAGCCGCACCAGCGAGGCAAGGGTTCGACGAGCGCGCCAAAGACCTGCTGCGGCCCGCGCCGCCAGCCAAGCCGCATATCCTGCCAGCAACGCCAATGCACCCCATAGCCAAGCACTTTGCCCGTTACTGCTCGGGTGCCAAACGCACAGATGCAGAAGCGTGTCGGCATGCGCAGAACAGGCAGCGGCAAATAGGGCTGAGTCGTCGAACATCGACGGCATTGCAATGGTCATCACCGCGTAGGCGATGCCTGCCAATGCAGGCGTTACCAGCATCCACCAAGATACCCGCGCCCGCTGAGAGGGGGCCTTGCCTGACAGCGCACGACGCAATGGATGCTCGCAGGCACCGATCAGCAGAGTAAGCGTCACTGCCAGCACGAAGCCGGACAGCAATGCAAACTGAAGTAGTGGGCCATAGCTCGTCATCACGGCTGATCCAATTCAGCCCGACGACGTGCGATCAATTCCTCCAACCTCTTGAGCTGGTCGTCATCCGCCCTTGCAGCAAGATCGACAAATGCGCTCAGCAACGCATCGGGCTGCGGCCCTGCGACACGACGCACCGTGGATTCCACCAGTTTCTGGATCAATTCGCGGCGGGAAACTCGCGCTGAGTATTCATAGGCATGGCTGATCTTTTCGCGCTGGAGCATGGCTTTGCGAAACAGACGTTCCAGCGTAGATTGCACGGTGTTCAAAGAAATCGAGCGCGACTGTCCAATGCGGGAATAAACCGCCTTGGTGTCGGACGGGCCGAAGCGCCAGATGTCTTCAAGCACGGCGATTTCCAGATCGCCAAGTGTTGGTACGCTGTGGTTGGTCAAGGTTGTCAGCTCCGAGCTTTGACTCTAACTAATGAGTATCGTCCAGAAAAAACCGACCGTCAATCGGTTTATTGTGCCATGCCGGCACTCCGCCTCGCTCTTGCGGGCAATCAAGCGACAGTAGGCCCGCGTTGCCGCCCAATCTCCCAGGACACCCCGCCACCGCGCACGGTTGCCGCAAGCTGCTGCCCCAGCCGCTGTTCAATCACCGGCTTCCACGGCACCAGCGAGAAGCCCATGCCGTCATCGAGCATCGCGTAGCGCCCGCTGGCGAGCATGACGCTGCGCCGGTAGATGCCAGCCACGCGCTGCCCGTCGGCCACGGGCCGGTGCTCCAGGCCGGTATCGGCGGCAATGTCTTTGGCGGCCTGTGCCAGTTCCCGGTTGCGCAGCGTGCCCAGCAGGTTGCGCGCCAGGATCACGCGCTGTCCACGCCGCTCGGCCAGCCCCTGTTCGGCGAGGAAGTCGGCGCGCTGCTGCATCGCCTGCTTGGCCTCGCCACCAAAGCCCAGGTCGCCCAGGCCCGAGCCGCTGCCGATCAGTTGCTGGTCGAGCCAGGTGGCTCCGATCACGCGCGCCTGCCGCTCGATGGGCAGGTGCGATTTCAGCTCCACGGCCACGCCGCCCAGGCGCTGCGCGTCGTAGCGGCGGCCCTGCTCGGGCAGGTCGCCCGGCACCTTCCACAGCCCTTCCGCCACGCGCTCAACGATGCCGGCACGGCGCAGGGCTTCCAGCCTGCGGACGTGGGCGGCTACTACCTCCTGCGGGTCGCGTCCGAGGACGGCTTGGCCCTGTGCCACCGCCAAGTGGTGGTCGATGCGATACAGGCCGTCGCTCGCCAGCGCGGCGATGTTCCTGTCGGCCGCGCGCACGTCGGCCGATCCCTTCACCTCCACCACGGCGCCGGTCGGATAGTTCGCCAGCTCGTCGCGGGCGTTGAGCGCAACGTAGTGCGCCTTGCCGTCCACGCCGTCGATGACCAGATAGCCCCGGTCGCGCAGCTCGTCGGCCAGCCCCTTCGCGGCCACGCGCCCGAGGATGGTTTGGCCACTTCCATCCGCATCATGGCCCGGCTCGAACACCGCCAGCTCGCGCGGCTCGCCGCGCATGGCCCTTTGCATCGTGCGGATGATGTCGCCGCGTTCGCCCAGGGCGCGCAGGGTCTTCTCCGCATCGGCATGGACGGCCCAGGTGCCGGGCTTCGCCTCGTCGGCCAGGCCCAGGCGCTGCAAGCGTTGCAGGCGGCCGATCAGCAGCAGGCGCTGGCGCTGCAAGCGGGGTTCGTTGAGCCGTTCGACATGCACCAGGCCATCGTCGCCGGCCTCGCGCTTCAAGGTGCGATCCAGGCTCGTCCACCGCTCTTGCTCCACCTCGCGCTGCAAGGTCTGCTGGATCTCCAGCTCGGTGCGCGGCCCCAGCCATTCGGTCGCCAGCTCGGCGGCGCGGTGGCGGAAGCCATCGGCGATGTAGTCGCCCGCGATGATGAGGTCTTTGCCGGTGTCATCGCGCCCGCGCACGACGATGTGCGTGTGCGGGTTGTCGGTGTTCCAGTGGTTCACGGCCACCCAATCGAGGCCTGTGCCCAGGTCGGCCTCCATGCGGCCCATGAGGTGCCGCGTGTAGGTGCGCAGGTCTTCCAGCTCCGCGCCATCCTCGGGCGAGAGGATGAAGTGGAAATGGTGCCGGTCGTCGGCGCAGCGTTCCTTGAAGGCATCGAGGTCAGCGGCGTCGGTCTGCGGCCCGTAGGCTTGGCCCGGCTCGCCGTCGCGTCCCACACCATCGCGTTCGATATAGCGCAGGTGCTTGGCGAGCGACTGCGGGCTGGCTCGCTGGTGGTTCACCAGCAAGGTCTTGATGGTCACGCGCCGCGACATGGGCGTCAGCTTCGCGCCCGCGAAGCGCGCCGCCGTGTGGCCGCGCCCGAGGCGCGAGCCGGGCCGCTGGCCGGTGCCGCGCGCCGATGCCGGACGGGGCACCGTGGACTTGCCGCTGCTGGCCTTGCCCGCCTGTTTGAGCACCTTGGAAACGAAGCTCTGCCCCTGGCCCTTGCCCCGGTTCTTCGGAGCGCTGGGGCGCACGCGGAAATCGTCGTCGCGGCGGTCGCTCATGGCTGTCTCCAAGGAAAGCTGCGGCGTGCCCGAGCGTGCAAAGCACGCGGGCCGCTCTGTCTTGGCGCGGGCCTCGCGCCACACGCGGCACGGCGGCGAAGCCGCTCCGTGCCGCGCCAACCCCACGTGCAGACTGGCTTTCGACGCGGCCCGGTGCCGCGTCCTTTTGTCTTGCCTTCCGCCTTTGCCCCTCGCTGACGCTCCGGGCAGCGGCGGCCCGGCGCCGCTGCTGCGCGAGCAGCCAGCGCGCCGGCGAACGCGGCGACGGCCATAGGCCGGGCGCGTTCGAGGCAAGACGCCTGCACGTGGGAAGGCAGCGCGAAGTGCGGCGCGGATGCGCTCGCACTGCACGCGCGATGACACGCGGAACGCCACCGGATCGGCACGCCTGATAGCACGATGATGCGCAGCGAATCGGCGGCGATCATGGGCGCTTCTCCAGCCAGACCGGGTGCGCGACGCCGATCACGGCGGATGTGCTGACCGGCCCGAAATACCGGCTGTCGAACGACGCCGGATTGGTCGAACTGAGCAGGAACAGTTCGCCAGGGCGAAGCTGCCGGCACTGCGGCCAGGATGGCAGCGGACGGCCCAGCCGGTCGGCGGGCCGAACGGCAGCCACCGGCACGCCGTCGATCCACACCAGCGCATCGAAAACGCAAACGTGCTGCGGCGCGGTCGCGCCCACGCGCTTGAGCAGCGGCACGCGCGCCGGCAGGTAGCCGCGCTGCGCGGCCAGCGCGGCGGCGTCTGGCGGCAGCGTGGCTAGGACGATGCTGTCCACGGACAACGGACGTGGCGGCGAGCCGGGCCGATGGTGCAGCGGATCGACGCGATACCAGCCGACCGCCACGCTGTCGGACGGGTTGTAGATCAGGCGCGGCAGCGGATGCACGAAGGACGCCCAGGCCAGCGCAGCGAGGCCGCAGGCGGCGAGGCCCGCGAGCACGATGCGAGCGCGCAGGCGCGAGCGCGGATGCGGCGCGGTGCCGATGGCGGAAACGGCGGTCATGGCAGCGCCCTCCCGGTCAGCCAGGCGGCGTGCCGCTCGGCGGTGTATTCGGGCAACGGCAGGCGCGCGGCGAGCCGGTTGGCGAGCGTGCGCCAGTACGCGGGCGAGACGGCAACGGGTGCGATGCCCAGCGCCTCGATGGCGTCGATGCGCTCCAGCACGGCACGCACTTGCCCGTCGCCCTCGGCGTGCAGCAACAGGCGCGCGCCGGGCTGCACGCCGGGGATGCGCTGCGCCGCGTCCAACGGTGTGCAGGCTTGCATCACCATGAGCTGCCAGCGCACGGTGCCGTAGTCGTTGGCCTGCCAGCGGATGCGGCAGAACACAGCGCCCGGCAGGAACACCGCGCTGCGCCGCCAGCGGTCGAGCTGGTGCGTGCGCTCGGGTTCGCCGAAGCGCAGGTAGAGCTTGAAACGGGCCTCGATGTAGGCCAGCGCCACGCGCGTCAGCGGCGCGCTGGCGGGCTGGCCGACAGGCGCAGTCAGCGCAGCCGTGGCCGCGACGGCGGCAGGCGAAGCGGATGCGGTCATGGTGTGTTCTCCCTGTGGTTCTCGGGAAACTCCTGCTCCAGCAGGCCGCGCAGCAGGTCGGCCACGGTCACGCCTTGCGTGAAGGCCGATACCTTGATGCGCGCCCGCATGGCGGGCGTGATGTCGAGGGTGAGGCGGGCCGTGTAGAGGTCGCCCTTGCCCAGCGCATCGGCGTCGCCCTGGCGAATCCACGCCTCGGCGTGCGGATTCGCGGGCGGACGCGCGCCGATGCCGACGCGCTTTGCCGCACGTTTGCTGTTCGGTGGTGGCTTCTCTGTCATGTCGTCCACCGCAGCAGTTCATCCACAAGGGCGGTGATTTCCCGTGCGGCGGCGCTGTCCGGCGCCGTCTCGCGTGCAAGCCGGCCAGCGGCCACGCTGTCGGCGAACACGATGCGCTGATGCACTTCCGCGCGCAGCGCAGGAAGCGGCTGGTCGGCGAGTGCCTGGCGCGCTTCGCGCCCGATCACGGTGGTACTGACACGCCGATTGATGACGAAGGCCGCGCGCAGCGCAGGCCGGAACACCTGCGCCTCGCGGATCAGCGCGACCATCTCGGCGCTGGCCCACAGGTCGTAGGGGCTGGGCTGCACCGGGATCAGCACGCGCTCGGCCGCCAGCAGCGCGGAGCGCGCCAAGGCGGCGATGCGCGGCGGCCCGTCGATGACGACGTGATCGGCCCGCCTGGCAAGCTCTGGCGCTTCCTGATGCAGCGTTTCGCGTGCGAGGCCCACGGCGCTGAAAAGCCGTGGCAAGCCTTGCTGGCTTCTGCGCTGTGTCCAGTCCAGCGATGAACCCTGTGGGTCAGCGTCCAGCAGCACGACGTGCTGGCCGCGCATGGCCAGCTCGCCAGCGATGTGGGTGGCGAGCGTGGTCTTGCCCACGCCGCCTTTCTGGTTGAGAAGCGCGACGATCATGGCCTGGCCCTCCGTGTTGGAAAGCCCGGCTGTTGCTGCTGCGTTGGTGGCCGCGTGGCGGTTATCCACCGCAACGGCGTTTCCCTACTAAAAGTTAGAGAAATTAAGTTAGGGAAGTTAGGGGGCGCGAAAACCCAGTGCTGGCGCGGGTTTGCGGCTGATTTTGTTGCCTGATAGCACGATAGTTCGTTGCCTGATAGCACGATACTTCTGTTGCCTGATAGCACGAGTCCGTCCACAGGCTCTCCCGCAGTTATCCCCGTGCCGTGGACGGCACGGGCCGGAACGTGAGCAGCGGCGAGGAAAGCCCGGAGACGTGCTCGATGCCCAAGTGGTAACCGGGCAAGGACTGCCGCGCGACCAATGCCCGCAAGTCGGCGGCGAAGTCGTAGTAGCGCGCCACGCTGCCCGATTTGCGGTACAGGTGCTGAAAGTCGAACTGCCAGCCGTGTTCCTGCTTGCCGCCGTGCTTGCGCACCAGGCGGTACAGCCACCGCTCGATGCCGCCGGTCAGCCGGAAATACGCCGGGTCGATGGTCAGCACCAGGGCGGCATCCAGCACGCCCGTATAGAACCAGTCCGGCAAGATCAGCTCGATGCCCAGCGGTGTGCCGCTGGCATCGGCCAGTTCCTTCCATTCGTTGATCCATGAGAAGCGATGCAAGCGCCGCCCGGTTGTCTCGCGGATGGACGTGGCCACCGTGGTCGATTGCAGGCGATCCAAGGCCGCTTTGAGGCGCTGGTAGTCGCGCAGCGACTTGCCGCGTCCGACGAAGCGCAAGATCTCGTAGGGCGTTGCACGGATCAGCCGCGATGGCCGCAGGCCCGCATCCTTCGCTTCCACGATCTGCGAGGCCGCCCAAATCAGCACGTCGGCATCCCAAATCGTGGCGATGCCGTGCTCCTGTGTGCCTTCCACGCAGATCGTGACGTTGCCCGCCCGGAAGTCGATCGGCTTGACCCGCTTGGACTTGGCGAGCGAGAAGAACGGATAGGCCATCAAGTCCTGGCTGTCGCGCGGTGCCATGTCGCCCGGCAAGGCGCGGAACAGGTCGAGCTGTTCGCGTTCTTGCGGGGGCCGCTGCCGGAATGGCAGCGCGGAGATGGACATGGCTGTGGCCGGGCGCGCGCCAGCGATCAGCGCGCACGGCTGTCCGCCGAGTGGTGCTCGGCGTACTCGGGGTCGGAAGTCGTCTCGAAGCTGCGATCAGCCGCCCAGGCATCGAGGTCGGCCACGGCGTACATGACGCGCCGGCCGAACTTGCGAAAGCGCGGCCCGCCGCCGATCACGCGCTGCTTTTCCAGCGTGCGCGGCGACAGGCGCAGGTACTCGGCGGCTTCGTCGTTGGTGAGGTAGCGTTGGGGCTGCGCGGCAGCGGTCGAGACAGTGGCGGCAGGCCGCAAGGGAGCGGGACGCATGGTGTGAACCTCCATCGGTTATGAAGCTCCGGCCACACAGCGCGGCTGGATGGAGGCAGTCTCAAGAAGCGAGGGGTTTTCGATCAGGGACGTTTTGCGTGGTCTGCAAAACGTCCCTTCTCAAGCGGTGCAAGCTGTGCTAGGCGGCGATAGCCGCCGCGCATCAGCGCATCGCCGCGCCGCACCAGGCGGCGCACGCGGGCGCGCAGGTCGCCGTCGGCGTGCCAGTCGGCCGCCACGGCATCGGCGCCGAACAGCCCTTCGGCGACTTCGCGCAAGGACGCGCCCGCCAGGGTCGCGTCGAGCGCCTGCAAGGTGTGCAGTTCCAGCAGCGCAGCGAGTGTCGGCCGGGGCTTCGTATCGGCCAGGTCGGAGCTGGGCAGATGCCCATGTGCAGGCGCGGCAGCGCCGCCGCGGTGGGCATAGGCGACAGCCATGCCATCCTCCAGGCCGGGCGCCAGCGCGAAGCGCGCGCATCGACCGGGGCTGCGCGCGATCAGCGCCAGCCCTTTGCCGTCATGCAGCAGTTGCTTGTGCCCAGGGATGTGCCAGAACGCAAAGGCGACCGCATCGGGCGGCGGGTCAGCATCGGCATAGAGCTGCACCACGGCAGCATGGCCGGGCAGCCAGGCCGGATGCGCGTCGCGCGCATCCAGCACCGGGTCTTCCAGAAGGCGCAAGCCCCAGCGATGTGCCGCGTCCTGTGCCGCCTGCGGCCGGCGATGACGGCGCAGCCAGTCGAGCCGGTAGTCGGGGTGCCTGCGCAGGTATTCCCAGGCAAGCGCAAGGTCGTCCAAGTGCAGCGCGTACAGGTACGCGGCAGTCGGATACCAAGGCTCGGCGCTGCGATCGACCATGACGCAACCTCCCTGCGAACAGGACGGGCCGCCACGGAAGAACTACGCGCTACATCGGTATCGTCAGAACGTCATGGGTTAAAAAGATGGATGGGGCTGTCAAGACCGATTGGCTCCGATGCGTTGCGGTAGTCGTCTCAATGGCGGGGCAGCAGCGCCCCGGCCGTGGGACGCCGTACCGTCCAGCCTGCCGCAGCCCGCGCGGGGCATCATGTCTATTTGGATCAGACTGGCGTGGGTATGCCGCAAGAATCCCGATTGAGACTTTCCCGGTATGACACCAGACTGAAAAAGTCAGAGTGCGCGGGGTTCAGTCCGGGATAGCCCCGTCCCGCTCGGCCAGGCGCGTGTATTCCGACAGCATGCGCGTGGGACGGAAATAGAGGTCGCGCAGTACGGGCCGCTTGAGCGGCCCGACGATGCCGGCCAGGTCGGACAGCTTGACGGTGCCTTGTGCCGGCATCCCGATACCCAGGTCGATGAGGCCCCAGGCAGTGTCGCCGTCGGCGGGGTCGAGCGCAGCCAGCAGCCAGGTCACATGCGCGTCCGGCATGAACAGCCGCACCACGGGCACCGGGTCGATGGCCCGGCCAGCAGCGCGGGCCT
This sequence comes from Enterobacter sp. SECR19-1250, assembly GCF_013391025.1. NCBI lineage: Bacteria > Pseudomonadati > Pseudomonadota > Gammaproteobacteria > Enterobacterales > Enterobacteriaceae > Enterobacter > Enterobacter sp. SECR19-1250. Next base: position 27,020 of record NZ_JACASJ010000069.1, read on the forward strand.
CGCCGTTGGCGAGCAGTTGCGCGCGCTCTGGGGCGGTGGTGAGTGGCTGGGGCATGGTCGGCAATCCCACAAATCCAATGTTGCACGAACGCGGTTTCACGGCGAAGCGCAGAACCGCCAAGCCGGATATGCGTCTTCGTGCGCAAGCACGGATGCGGTTCCGTGGCTTTACTGGAACCCGCCGATACGGATTTCCGTAAAGGCACAGGCATTGAATGAACACTATAGATTGTAGCTCTATAGGGCGCAATGGGGTGTCATCTTGGTATTTGTGGGGAATCCAAGGTGGCAACAACGTACTCGCTGGCGAAGGCATTGAAGACGGTCAGGAAGGCGCGCGGCTTGAGCCAGGAAGCGTTCTCTGACGTGTCTAGCCGCACCTACATGAGTACCCTGGAGCGCGACTTGAAAAGCCCGACCTTGCACAAGCTGGCCGAGCTTTGCGAAGTGATGAAAATCCACCCGCTCACGTTGCTGACCTTGGCGTACGCCGGTGACAGCGAACAGAAAGCCGATCACCTTTTAATGCTAGTTCGACAGGAACTCCAAGAATTGGTTGTGGATGATTCCGGCCAAAGATAGATTTCTTCAAGGGACTTAAAAACAAACTCCGCACACCATGCCTAAGACTCAACTAAAAAAGCTAACGATCGAGAAATTCCGCGCATTGAACGATGTGGCGGTTGAGTTCGGCGATTACATCACTGTTGTTTGTGGAAAAAATGGTACCTCAAAGTCCTCGATACTGGGCATAGCTGCGCAAATTTTTAGCTTTGAAAAAGATTACGTCAAAGACGAAGCTCTTGCATTCCGACAGATTGCAGGAGAAATTGACCTGCCCCCACGATTAGATACAACACTCAGTTAGTAACGTCGGAATCTTCA